>NZ_JBMDIO010000022.1:0-90904 GCF_057808725.1 Novosphingobium sp. FG90 | reverse complement strand
GTCCGACCCTCAGATTCGTAGTCTGATGCTCTATCCAGCTGAGCTACGGGCGCCTTGGAGGGCTGCCTCTAGGGGGGGAATCGGGATCGGTCAACGCCTATGTTCCGCTTTTTTGAATATTGTTTTCCACAGCCCACAGATGCCGTTCGAGCGCCTCGGCCAGCGGGTAATCGAGCGGCGGCATCCTCAGCCCCGCGATCGCGCCGGGCGCGACCCAGGCCACGTCGGCGGCCTCGACGGCGCGCGGCTCGCCCTGCCAGTGGGTGCACATGTAGAGGAGAATGACGAGCGGGCGCGACGGCCCCTTGCCGCCCTCCCCGACCGAAGCGGTACGCCCGCTGGCGAAACTCACCGCCTCCAGATCGCCCGGCGCGATGGTGACGCCCAGCTCCTCTTCCAGTTCGCGCACGAGCGCCGCCTCGGGGCTTTCGCCCGGCTCCACCTTGCCTCCGGGGAATTCCCATAGCCCGCCATGCACCCCGGTGAAATCGCGCTGCTGCATAAGCACGGTGCCGGAACGCACGAGCGCGCCTGCGACCACGAATAGGGGTGTCGGTGTACTTTCCAGCTTGGCCTCCTGCCTTAATGCCTAATTAACGCTGCCGTGGGATCAGACGTCCCTCGCGCGAACTAGCACGGTGACCATGCGCCTTCATCGCTTTCTCAAGACGATCATCGAGAACCGGGAGGGCGCCTCCACGGTCGAATACGCGATGATCCTCGCATTCATCGTGCTGGCCATGTTCGCCACCCTGCAGGCCGTCGCCGGGCAGACCGTGGCTATGTGGAATAACGTAGCCGCCAAGTCGTCCGCCGCGATGTCCAAAAACTAGGGTGAAACAGCCTTAAGCGTTTATCAACGATTGCAGGCTAAAAAGAGATTGTCCAAGGCGCAGAAGAGAGACTGAAGCGAGGCGGACCGGGTACACTAAGACTGCTTTATCAGGAGACCACCATGAAGTTTCTCGCCAAGCTGCGCCGCAATGAAAAGGGCGCGACCGCCATCGAATACGGCCTGATCGCCGCTCTCATCGCAGTTGCCGCCATCGCCGCCATGCAGGGCATGGGCTCGCAGCTCGTTTCGACCTTCTCGAAGACCTCGTCGGCTATGTCGAAGGGCGTTGGCTAATAGCTGAATACTTGATCTGTACTTACGGATTAAAGTTTCGGGGGCGGCAGGAAAACCTGCCGCCCCTTTCGCGTTATGGTCCGCAGAGACCACAAGGCAGCAATATCAGTAGGTTACGACCTTGACCTTCTGCCCCGGCGTCAGCGTCGAATTCGCATCCAGCCCATTGAGCACCAAGAAGCGGTCCACCGCCGCGTCGGTATAGGCCATCTTCGCCGCCAGCGAGCGCACGGTGTCGCCCTGCCTTACAGTCACGACGCGCAGCAATCGCGGCTTCACACTGCCCGCATCGGCCGCCGAGATGCGCCGGATCGAGCGGAACATCGGCGTGAATACTTCCGCCCCGCCCGCCTGCGCCAGCGTCACGAAATGATAAGCCTGCCCGTTTCCGAAGTCGTAGGCGAAGACGACGACGTCCACCGACCCGCTCTGCTGCTGCACCCGCGCGACTCCGTACGCGGCGGGGATGCCGTTCACCGTCGTCTTCTCGATGCTGGAGGGGGTGATTCGCGCCTGATTCGATTCGGTCAGACCGGCAAAGACGCCCGTGATATACGAATCGAGGTTGCCGTTCAGCTTGCCGCCGGAAAATTGCGCCTTCCCGGACGATCCGCTGATCGTCACCGCCTGCGTTCCGTTGACCATGAAGAAGCCGTCGGGCGCCTCGAAGGCGAATCGCAGCGTCGGATGCGTGAATTTCCGACCGTCCACGACGCCCTGCTTGGGGTCGTCGCCGTAGACCAGCCCGTCGATTCGCGTGAGGAAAGTGTCGCGATTCGTGGCGCCGCTGCTGCCCTGCCCCGCATAAGTCAGCGCGGAGCGCACGCGCGAAGCGGGATCGGGGTGAGTCGAGGCCCATTCCGGCGTCTGATTCGTGCTCCCGCGCAGCTGCGCCTCCAGCGCGTTCTGCCGCGCCAGGCTTTCCAGCACGCTCGACATGGCGCGCGGATCGTAGCCCGCACGCTTGAGGTAGGTGATGCCCAGCTGGTCTGCCTGCAGCTCCTGCGAGCGGGAGAACTTCAACGTAAGCAGCTGCGAACCTTGCGAAAACAGCTTCTGCCCGAACTGGCCGAAAGCATTGTCGCCCAGCACTGCGCCGGCCAGCACCGATCCCAGCACGCCGAGAATCTGGTTGCGCTGCGCCGCCTTCTGCCGCTGCGCCGAATGCCGCGCGGCAACGTGGCCGACCTCGTGGCCGAGCACGCCCGCCATCTCCGCCTCGTTGTTCATCAGCGCGGTCAACTGGCGGGTCACGTAGATATAACCGCCGGGAATCGCGAAAGCGTTGTTCACCGGGGAATTGAGCAGGGTGACAGTGAAGTCCCCGGTCGCGTTCGACAGGCCCGACTGCACCGCGATTCGCTTGCCGACCTGCTCGACGTAGCTGGCCTGCGGCCCGGTCAGCCCGCCGCCGAATTCGGCCAGCAGTTCGGGATGGGCCTTGGCCCCTTGCGACTTGTCGGCAGCGGAAATCGCATAGACGCGCGGCGCTTTCGATGACTGCGCCTCCAGCCGCGCCGGTCCGGCCGAGACCACCAGCAGCCCCAGCGCCGAAACGACCGCGCCGCCCCGAACCACACGCTTCACGTTCGATACCATGTCGCTCCCTTCCTTCCATGCTGCGGGCCGCCACCCGCGCTTTTTCCCACGCCCGCAACGAGTCGCACGGCGGGCTTGTTCCCTTGCGCCCTACATCTGCCCCTTCGCGAGCGGGTGGCGCGAGTTCACCAGTTCGACCAGCCGCGCGCTGTCCACATGCGTGTAGATCTGCGTCGTCGCGATGTCGGCATGGCCGAGCAGCATCTGCAGCACGCGCAAGTCCGCGCCGCCTTCCAGCAGGTGAGTCGCGAAGGCATGGCGCAGCACGTGCGGCGAGACGCGCTCCGGATCGAGCCCCGCCCTGCCCGCCAGCGCGCGCAACAACTGGAACAGCCGCACCCGCGTCAGGTGCCCGCTCGCCCCGCTCGACGGGAAGAGGAAGCGCGAGGTACCTTTGCGCAACGCCAGCCAGCGCGAGAGCACCGCCCGGGCGCGCGTGCTGACCGGCACCATGCGCTGCTGCCCGCCCTTGCCGATGATGTGGAGGAACGGCGCATCCCTAGGCACCGCCGTGACGGGGAGCGAGACCAACTCGGTCGCGCGCAGGCCCGACCCATAAAGCAGTTCGAGCAGCGCCAGCAGCCGCACCGCGTCGGAACGCTCGGACACCGCCTCCTCGTCCGCCTGCGCGAGAAACCGCTCGACCTCGTCATGGCTGAGCAGGCGCGGCAGCGGGCGACGCACGCGCCCCTTCGGCAGCGCGCCGGAAGGATCGTCCTCGCGCAGCCCCTCGTCGATCAGGAAACCGTAGAACTGCCGCAGCGCCGAGCACCGCCGCGCGAGGCTGGACGCCGCCAGCCCGCTCCACGCACCGCCCAGTCCCTCAAGCGCCTCGGGCGTGGCATTGGCGACATCGCCCAGCACCTCACGCGCAGCTTCGAGATCGCGGCGATAGGCAGCGAGCGTATTGGCCGCAGCGCCGCGCTCCGCCGCCAGCATCGCCAGGAACCGCTCGCCGAGGTCGCCTCCGGCCGCAGTCATGACATTCAGACCCGCGCGACCGCCTCGGCGGCGATCATCCGCGCTTCGGCGTCGAGCCCCACCGACCGCAGCGAGGAGACGATGTGATAGAGGTGGCGCGGCGTCATTCGCTGCCAGTTGTCGCCCTGCATGCCGAAGGCCGCGAGCAGCGCCACGCTGGCCTCGTCACCGCGACCGGCGGCATGGTCGATCGCCTGCGTCCAGCGGGTGCTGCCGCCCATGTCCATCCCGGCATCGCGGGTGACCCGCTCGGCATCGGCGCGATCGACGCGCTCCAGCCCGGCAAGACCGGCGGCAAGGAAGGCCGAGCGGCGCTTCTGCGTGCTGTCGTCCTCATCGACATAACTGTTGAGCGTAGAACTGCCGACCGTCGCCACGCGCCCCGGCGCCGCAAGGATCAGCATGCCCCATGCCCGCGAACCGGCCTCGACCACGCTCGACCAGCGCAGCGCGTTGGCATCGTAGCCCGCCGCCAGCATCGAGGCGATCAGCAAAGGCGCGCTGTCGGCCAGCTGAGCGCTTGGCGCCATGCGCGCGGCCGCCGCCGCCGTCAGCACTTGCCGCGCATAGAGCGCCGATCCGGTCACGTTCCACAGCGCCTGCATCGCCGCCAGACGCGCCGCCGGGTCCTCCAGCGTATAGGCATCCCGCAGCGATTCCGCCCGGTCCTGCCACTCGCCGGTAACGTCGGGATCGGCGAAGATCTGCGAATAGAGGTCCACCATCGCCGCATTGGACAGCACGCCCGCAGCAGCCGCCCGGTCCGCCGCCGCCGCCCGGCGACCAAGGCTGACCATCGGCGCCAGCGCCGTCGCGTAATCGTAGGACGGCCCCGCCGTCGCCATCAGCGCGGCGGGCGGCTCCAGCCCGGTCCCGATGGCAAGGCCGTAGCGCCACGGCGTCATCGTCGTGACCTTGTCCCACTCGATCGTCACCGCGCGCCGCGCCTTGCCTGCGGCGCCTGCGTACTTCTGCGCGAGGAGCAGGTCGATCTGGTCCATCCTGCCGCGCACCCGGTCGCGCTCCAGCTTCGAGATCGCCGCCGTGCTGTTGCCGCGAAACGCCTCGCAGATGGTGCGCGAGGTATTCCACGCGGCATCGTCGCGCAGCGAACCCTGCGTCGCCATCACCGGGCACATGCCGGTAAAGTCGGCATTGCGGGCATAGACGTCGAAAGCCACCTGCCCGAAAGCCGGGGTGTAATCGGCGATGTCGAGATCCTGCAGCACCACGCGCGCCGCATCGGTCTCGCCCATGCGCAGCAGCAGCCCGACGCGCATCGCCATGAAATCGGCCGCACTCATCCCGCTCGGCGGATTGAGGCGCGAGGCCAGCGCGCGGCGCAGCAGGATATGGCCCCAGCGCGAGACCAGCTGTCCCCGGTTGCCTTCGAGCGCGACGCGGATCAGGCTGCCGTTCTGCCCGGCGAGCGAGGCCAGCGGCAGGCCGCCTTCGTCGGCGCCGAGCATCCCCGCCTCGTCGGCCGCCCGCCGCGCGGCGGGCGGCATGTCGATCACCACCTTGGCCCCGAGCAACGCCTCGAAATCCTCGGGCGACATTTTCTCGAGTTCCTCGAGGCTCGGGATACGGCGCAAGGTGCCGTCATCCTGCGCGATCACCGTGGGCGTCGCGCCCGGCGTACCGGTCGGGATCGCCTGCACCACCGGGGTCGATGTCGCGGCGGGACGCGGAGCGCTCGACGCCGCAGCACTCGGCGCGGAGGAAGTTTGCGGCTTAGGTGCCTGGGTGCGCGGCGCCTGCGGACGCGGCGTGGCCGTGCGCGCGGGTGCGGGCTCGTCGAACATCTTGGGCAGCAGCGATTCGGGGCTGTCCTGCGCCACCGCCCACACCGAAGTCAGCGCCAGCGCGCCTCCCGCGAGCAGGTGCACCGCTCTCATTTGGAAAGCTCCGGCAGCGGGATCGACACGGTCTGCTCCGTCACCGGCTGCACGCCTGCGTCATTCCACGCGGCAATGCCAAGGCCGACCACGGCAATCGGCAGGAGAATGGCAACGGCGGGCGCTATACGGCGCCTGCGCTTTACGATGTTCACTCGGCTTCCTTCACCATGCTTGCGCTGCGACCTAGCGCAACTATAGGCGATCGGGCAATGGACGTTCAACAAACCCGGTTTTCCGCGCAGGAGATTGCGGCGCTCGCCCGCCGTATCGACCGCCCCATCGTGCTCGTGGGCATGATGGGCGTGGGCAAGTCCAGCGTCGGCAAGCGGCTTGCGCATCTGCTCGATTGTCCTTTCGTCGATGCCGACGACGAGATCGAGCGCTCCGCGCAGATGACCATTCCGGAAATCTTCGACGCTTACGGCGAGGATTACTTCCGCGACGGCGAGCGCCGGGTGATCTCCCGCCTCATCACCGAGAGCGAGACCGCCAGGCGCCGCATCGTCATCGCCACCGGCGGCGGCGCCTTCGTCAATGCCGAGACGCGCGCGCTGATCCTCGACAAGGCGATCACGATCTGGCTCGACAGCGAAGTGGATACTCTGGTCGAGCGCACCGCGCGCAAGGAGAACCGCCCGCTGCTGCGCGGCGGCAACCCGCGCGAGATCCTTGGCCGCCTGCGCGAGGAACGGGCGCAGCATTATTGTCAGGCGCCTATTCACGTGATGAGCGGAGCAGGCCCGCACGTCCAGACGATCAACAAGGTACTTCAGGGAATTTCCCAATGGCTGTGATCCCCGTTGACATCGCCGGTCGCCCTTACGAGGTGCGCGTCGGCGCCGGGCTGCTGGCCGAACTCGCGCCCAACTGCCGGGGCAAGCTGCGCAAGCGCGGCGTGCCGATCGTCACCGACGCCAACGTCCATGCAGCATGGGGCGACGTGGTGGAGAAGAGCCTGCGCGACAACGGCCATGAGCCGCACTGGCGCATCCTGTCCCCCGGCGAGGCGACGAAGTCCTGGGACGAACTCGCCGCAACGGTGAACTGGCTGCTCGCCCTCGAAGTCGAGCGCGGCGATCACATCATCGCGCTGGGCGGCGGGGTGATCGGCGACCTCACCGGCTTCTGCGCCTCGGTGCTGAAGCGCGGCTGCCACTTCATCCAGGTGCCCACCACGCTGCTCGCGCAGGTCGATTCGAGCGTCGGCGGCAAGACCGCGATCAACACGCCTGCGGGCAAGAACCTCGTCGGCGCCTTCCACCAGCCCTCGCTGGTGCTGGCCGATCTCTCGGCGCTGGAAACGCTGCCCGAGCGCGATTTGCGCGCGGGCTATGCCGAAGTCGTGAAGTACGGGTTGATCGACGATGCCGACTTCTTCGCCTGGTGTGACGGCAATGCCGCCGCGATGCTGGCGGGCGACAGCGCACTTCGCGAATATGCGGTGGCGCACTCGGTCGCGGCCAAGGCGCGCATCGTCGCCGAGGACGAGTTCGAGACCACCGGCCGCCGTGCCCTGCTCAACCTCGGCCACACCTTCGGTCACGCGCTGGAGGCCGAGACCGGCTTCGGCGACCGCCTGCTCCACGGCGAGGGCGTGGCGCTGGGCATGGTGCTGGCGGCACGCTACTCGGCAAGGCGCGGGCTGATGCCGCAAGCGAGCGCCGAGCATGTTGCGCAGCATATCGGCGAGATCGGTCTGCCCGCCAGCCTCAGGGCACTTGGCCTCGACTGCGACGGTGCGGCGCTGGTCGGCCACATGCTCCACGACAAGAAGATGGACGCGGGCACCCTGCCCTTCCTGCTGATGAAGGGCATCGGCCAGACCTACCTCGACAAGCAGGTTTCACTGGAGGACGTTGCCGCCTTCCTCGACGAGGAACTGGCTCGCTGACGACGGAGTGCTGACGCTCTCCTGACCACTGCCGCCTATTCGCGCGTCATTGGTATGCCAAGTCATTGCTCTGGTTTCGCTATTTGCCGCTGTGACGCCTTTGTCGCGCCTTTGAGTGCCGTTGAGTGCCGTTGAGTGCCGTTGAGTGCCGTTATGTGCCGTTGTGTGCACCATTTGGGATCCGTGATTTCCGCGCCGCCTTGTGCCACTTGAGCGACGAATACCGGATCGCAACGGCTCCTCGCGCATTACAGATTTATGCGCTCTTTCAACGAAGTAGGCGCTGTCACGCTGGCCGGGGGGCCGAGACGCCCCGTTGAGAATCCCCCGGGGCGTTGCGGAAGGCGGCAGGCCGGTCAGCCTGCCGCCTTTTCGGCCATTCGGCATTCAGTTTGACCTCGTTACATCCTCATGACATTGCTCGCCCACGATTGGCGATTGCGCCTGCGCACAAGATAATTACGGGACAGATATGACCGCACCCGAAGCGACGCCCGAACTCGACTTCTCGGAAGAAGCCTCGCCCCACGACCGCGCCTTTCTCGGCCATCCCAAGGGCCTCGGCTATCTCGGGCTGGTGGAAGCCTGCGAACGGTTCTCCTACTATTCGATGCAGACGCTGCTGACGCTCTACATGGTCAAGTATCTGCTAGTCCCCGGTCGGCAGGAGCACGTCCTCGGCCTCGACTGGGTGACGACCCACCTGTTTCCCGGCCTGTTCGGCCAGCCCCTCGCCTCGGAAATCTTCGGTCTTTACACAGCCTTAGTCTATCTCACCCCCATCCTCGGCGGTATCCTAGCCGACCTTCTGCTGGGCCGCCGCGCCGCCCTGATCGCGGGCGGTGTGATCATGGCATTGGGCCATTTTCTCATGGCATTCGAGGGCGCGTTCCTGCTGGCCCTGATCTCGCTCGTCATCGGCGTCGGCCTGTTCAAAGGCAACATCGCCAGCCAGGTCGGCGAACTCTACAAGCCCGATGACATCCGCCGCGCCATGGCATTCCAGATTTTCTATATATTTATCAACGTATCGGTGATCGCCGCGCCGCTGGTATCCGGCACGCTGGGCGAGAAGATCGGCTGGCACTGGGGCTTCGGCTGCGCCGGCGTGGTCATGGTCCTCGGTCTGCTGCTCTACCTCTACGCCAAGCCCTGGCTCCCGGCGGGCGACAAGCCGAAGAAGTCCGCGCAGCCGCGCGCGAAGTTCGAGAAGGGCGACGGCCCGCGCCTGCTCGCCGTACTTGTTCTGGTCCCGATCATGGGCATCTCGCTCCTTACTAACCAGCAGATATTCAACGCTTATCTCGTATGGGCGGACCAGCAGTTTCAGCTGACTTTCATGGGCGAAACCCTGCCGACGAGTTGGATGATCACCATCGACGCGACGCTCAGCTTCTCCATGCTGGTGACCGTCGCCGCATTCTGGGCCTTCCTCGGCAAGCGCATGGGCCGCGAACCGGATGAACTGGGCAAGATGATCATCGGCTGCGCCTTCATCGTCGGCGGCGGAGCCTGTCTATATATGGCGGCCGCAACGCAGGGGACGGGCAAGATCGGACTGTTCTGGCCGGTCATGTTCCATCTCGTGAACTCGATCGGCTTCGCCCACCTGCTGCCGGTCAGCCTCGCACTGTTCACCCGCCTCGCCCCCAAGGCGCTGAATGCCTCGATCGTAGGCATCTATTACCTCTCGTTCTTCGGCGCCAACCTGGCGGTGGGCAAGATCGGGACTTTGTTCCAGACCATGCCGACGAAGCAATTCTGGCTGCTCCACGTTGCCTCTGCCGTGGTGGCGACCATAGGCTTCGCCATCTTCAAACTGTTCTTCGCGAAAAGGCTGATGGGCACTGCGCACTGATGCCCGTCATAGGCTGCCTGCTGCTGATCGTCCTGCCGCTGCTCGGGCTGGCGGCAGGCGGATTCCTCTGGGGGCCGCAGGGCGCGAAATGGGGTGCGGGAATCGGCTTTGCGGTCGCCCTCGCAGTTTTCGCCGGCGGCAGCTATGCCTTCATCAAGGGTATACGCGGCCGCTGACGGCTTAACCGAAGACGGCCACCGACTGCATTCCCGAGATCGCCGGAACACCGTCCGCATTCCATTGCATGATATGCTCGCTCGCCCCTCCGTGCGCGGCATGGCGACTGGTCGAACGGATCATCCACCAGCCATCCGCCGAAAGCTTCGCGTCCAGCATGTTCACGTGCCACTGCATCGACGAGATCGGCACCTTGAAACCAAGCAGCGGCCAGACCGCCACCGGCAGCACGTCACCGCACAAGAGGCACTCGACCTCCGGATCGAGCCCTCCACGCTCGCGCGGCCGCACCCACCAGGCGAGGTCAGCCTCCCCCAGCGCCTCCTTCGGCATGGCGAAGCGCGCCTCGAAGTGATTGCGCAGGAAAGCCGGGGCATGATCCATCGGCACCGGCTTCGCTTCGTCGACAGGAATGACACCATCCGGTAGCGCATAGTGGTCGATCGACAGCACACTCTCGATCTGGCGCATGAAGACGAAAGCGGCCGTGAACCCCACCCCGGCCTCGCCGGTCAACTCGGTGGCAACCCAGGTTGCGTTGCGCCCCTGCCGCAGCACTTTGGCCCTCGCCTCAATACGTCCGGCGAGCGGCCCGACCATCGACATCTGGCTCGAACGCAGCGGCGGCATGTCGTTGGACACACCCTTCGCCACGGCCAGTGCAATTGCGGAAGTCAGCCCGCCGTAAGCCGTGCGCCCTTGCAGCCAGTCCTCGGTAATCTCGAGCGCGAAACCACCCTCCAGCGGCTCCGCCCCGGCTAGCATGGCGCCTAATCCGGCCATCAGAACAACCGTGACCCGTCAGGTACGCGCCTGTCGGGGGAAAACAGCGTCACCCGCCCTTCCTCGTCCGCGAAGCCCAGCGTCAACACTTCGGACAGCGCCTTGCCGATCTGGCGGACGGGAAAGTTGACCACGGCCGCCACCTGCCGCCCAACCAGTTCCTCGGGAGAATAGAGCGCGGCCACCTGGCCGACGCTCTTCTTCTCGCCGATGCCGGGACCGAAATCGATCCGCAGCCTGTAGCTGGGCTTTCGTGCCCCCTCGTAGACTTCCGCGCCGACAATCGTGCCGATGCGGATGTCCACCTTGAGGAAGTCGTCGAAGCCTATCGTGTCGCCGGCAGGCGCGGCGGGGTCGTGGTCGAGATGCATGTCACTCCATTTCGAGGATGATCGCATCCACCGCAAGGCTCTCGCCTGCCTTGGCGTTGACGGTCTTCACCGTGCCCGACTTCTCGGCGCGCAGGATGTTCTCCATCTTCATGGCTTCCACCACGGCCAGCGGCTGACCCGCCTCGACCTTGTCGCCCTCGCCCACGTTGAGCGAAACGAGCAGGCCCGGCATCGGGCAGATCAGGTACTTCGAGAGATCCGGCGGGATCTTCTCGATCATATGCTGCGTGTAACCGGCGATATGTGCGGGCAGACAGTCGACCTTGTGGATCGCGCCGCGCGTGGTCATGCGGAAGCCGGTGCGGGTGACGTCCAGCTTGAGCGTCAGATCCTCGCCATCGACCTCGGCGTCCACGAAGCGGTCGCCCGGCGTGTATTCCAGCTCAAGCTCGACTTCCTCGCCGTTGACCGTCAGCAGGTCTTCGTCGAGCTCCACCGCGAAGACATCGCCATCGATGGTCACGGTCCACTCACCCGGAGGATCGAGCGGCGCGCCCAGCTGGCCTTCGACCCGGCGCGAACGATCGGCGCGCGCGGTGGCGACGAAAGCGGCGACGGCGGCCAGCTGCACCTTCAGCTCGTCCGACGCAGGCGCGCCGTGGAAGCCTTCGGGATATTCCTCGGCGATGAAGCCGGTGGTCAGCTCGCCCGAGCGGAAGCGCGGGTGCTGCATGATCGCCGAGACGAAATCGATGTTGTGGCCCAGACCCTCGATCTCGAACGCATCGAGCGCGGCGATCTGCTTGTCCGCCGCCTCGTCGCGCGTCTCGCCCCAGGTGATCAGCTTGGCGATCATCGGATCGTAGAACATCGAGACTTCGCCGCCTTCGTAGACGCCGTCGTCCACGCGGATGCCGTCGATGCCCCGGCGGCCGTTCTCCTCGCCGTCATCCGTCCAGCCTTCGACCGGCGGATTGTAGCGCACGAGGCGGCCGGTGGAGGGCAGGAAACCGCGATAGGGATCTTCGGCGTAGACGCGGTTCTCGATGGCCCAGCCGTCGATCTTCACGTCGTCCTGCGTCATCTCCAGCTTCTCGCCCGCCGCGACGCGGATCATCTGCTCGACAAGGTCGACGCCGGTGATCGCTTCGGTGACGGGGTGCTCCACCTGCAGGCGGGTGTTCATTTCAAGGAAGTAGAAGCTCTCGCCCGTCGGGTCCGCGCCCGAGACGATCAGTTCCACCGTGCCCGCGGAGTAGTATCCGACCGCACGCGACAGGGCGACGCACTGTTCGCCCATGGCCTTGCGCATCGCCGGGGTGACGAAGGGCGACGGCGCTTCCTCGACCACCTTCTGGTGGCGGCGCTGGATCGAGCATTCGCGCTCGTTCAGGTAGAGGATGTTGCCGTGCTTGTCGCCAAGGATCTGGATCTCGATGTGGCGCGGGTTGAGGATGAACTTCTCGATGAAGACGCGGTCGTCGCCGAAGGAGTTCAGGCCCTCGCGCTTCACGCTCTCGAAGCCCTCGCGCACGTCCTGTTCGGTGTAGGCCAGGCGCATGCCCTTGCCGCCACCACCGGCCGAGGCCTTCATCATCACCGGATAGCCGATCTCGTTCGAGATGCGCACCGCGTGCTCGGTATCCTCGATCTCACCCACGAAACCGGGGACGACGTTGACGCCCGCTTCCTTGGCCAACTTCTTGGATTCGATCTTGTCGCCCATCGCCGCGATGGCACCAACGGGGGGGCCGATGAACTCGATGCCCTCTGCCGCCAGCGCCTTTGCGAAAGAGGTGCGCTCGGACAGGAAGCCGTAACCGGGGTGGACCGCTTCGGCGCCGGTCTGCTTGCAGGCGGCGATGATTTTGTCGGCGATCAGGTAGGACTGCGCCGCCGGTGCCGGGCCGATGTGAACCGCCTCATCGGCCATCTGCACGAACGGCGCGCGGGCGTCGGCATCGGAATAGACGGCAACGGTCTGGATGCCCATGCGCCGCGCCGTCTTGATGACGCGACAGGCGATCTCGCCCCGGTTTGCGATGAGGATTTTCTTGAACAACCCCGTACCTTTCAAATTCCGTCACCGACCCACAGGCCGCGTCCGGTTCAAATCTATTCAGCAGCTTCCAGCTTTGCGCAGCCCTTGGGCATGCGCTGGGCTTCGACCTGAGCAGGCGTCAGTTCGATCGCCATCGGCTTGATGCCAAGGCGCGCGAACATCGCCAGATCGTTATCGTCGCCCGCATTCGGCGCGGTCAGCAGCTTGTCGCCGGTGAAGATCGAGTTGGCGCCGGCCATGAAGCACATCGCCTGCGTCATCTCCGACATGGACTCACGCCCGGCCGAGAGGCGCACCATCGACAGCGGCATGGTGATGCGCGCCACCGCCACGGTGCGCACGAACTCCACGTCGTCGATCTTGGCGAGTGGGGTATCGGCCAGCATATCGCCCAGCACGGTGCCCTTCACCGGCACCAGCGCGTTCACCGGCACCGACTGCGGGTGATCCGGCAGCGTCGCCAGCGTGTGGACGAAGCCCACGCGATCCGCGCGCGTCTCGCCCATGCCGACGATCCCGCCCGAGCATACGTTGATGCCCGCCATGCGCACGTTGGACAGCGTATCGAGGCGGTCTTCCATCGTGCGCGTGGTGATGACCTGATCGTAGCGCTCAGGCGACGTGTCGATGTTGTGGTTGTAGTAGTCGAGGCCCGCATCGCTGAGCATGTCGGCCTGATCGGGCGTCAGCATGCCCAGCGTCATGCAGGTTTCCATGCCCATGGCGCGCACGCCCTTCACCATCTCGATGATGGCGGGCATGTCGCGGTCCTTGGGATTGCGCCAGGCGGCGCCCATGCAGAAGCGGGTCGAGCCCTGATCCGCCGCCTGCGCCGCGCGCTGGAGCACCTGCTGGACTTCCATCAGCTTGGTCGCCTTGACGCCGCTTTCCGCGTGGACCGACTGCGAGCAGTAGCCGCAATCCTCCACGCACCCGCCGGTCTTGATCGAGAGCAGCGTGGACAGCTGCACCTCGTTCGCCGGATGGCTGGCGCGGTGAACCTCGGCGGCGCGGAAGACCAGCTCGGTGAACGGCAGGTCGAACAGCGCCGCGATTTCATCGCGGGTCCAGTCGTTACGGGGGGTGATGGAGGGGGTATCGGTCATAATCATTCCCTAGCTGGCGGGAGCCAAACCACACCCATAGGCGCAGGCGTGGCCCCGATCCAGCATAAGCCTTACTCCGCCGCCTGCAGTTCCGAGCCGAGCGGCGGCATGTTGTGGCCGAGCAGCTTGAGCACGTCGGCTGCGCATTCCACCACGTTCGAGCCCGGGCCATAGATGCCCTGAACGCCCGCATTGCGCAGGTATTCGTAGTCCTGCGGCGGGATCACGCCGCCGGCGATCACCTTCACGTCGCTGCGGCCGGCATCGCGCAGCTGCTGGATCAGTTCGGGGATCAGCGTCTTGTGTCCCGCTGCGAGACTGGAAGCGCCGACGACGTCGACTTCGTTTTCCAGCGCCAGCACCACGGTTTCCTCAGGCGTCTGGAACAGCGGGCCGGACACGACATCGAAGCCCATGTCGCCGAAGGCCGAGGCGATGACGTTGGCGCCGCGATCGTGGCCGTCCTGGCCCATCTTGGCGACAAGCAGCTTGGGCTTGCGGCCCAGACGACGCTCCACCGCGGCCACGCCGTCCAGCACCTGCTGCCAGCGGCTGTCGCCCTCGTAAGGCGCGGCGTAGACGCCCTTCACCGGGGTCGGCTGGGTGCCGTAACGCTCGAAGCTCTCTTCCATGGCAGAGGAGATTTCGCCCAGAGTCGCGCGGGCGCGGGCGCATTCCACGGCGAGTGCTAGGAGGTTGTTCTCGATGCTGGCGGGCGCGGCGGCGCCTTCGCGCAGGGCCTTGAGAGCGGCCTGACAGGCGGCTTCGTCGCGGCTTGCCTTCATCTTGTTGATGCGCGCGATCTGCGATTCGCGGACCTTGGCATTATCGACTTCCAGCGTTTCCAGCAGGTCTTCGTTCGCCAGACGGTACTTGTTGACGCCGACGATCACGTCGTCGCCCCGGTCCACGCGGGCCTGACGGGCGGCGGCGGCGGTTTCGATCATCGCCTTGGGCCAGCCGGCCGCAACGGCCTTGGCCATGCCGCCTTCGGACTGGACGCGCTCGATGATCTCCCAGGCCTGATCGACCAGCTGCTGGGTCAGCGCCTCGATGTAGTAGGAGCCGCCCAGCGGATCGACCACCTTGGTCATCCCGGTCTCTTCCTGGATGATGATCTGGGTGTTGCGGGCGATGCGCGCCGAGAAGTCGGTGGGCAGCGCGATCGCTTCGTCGAGCGCGTTGGTGTGCAGCGACTGGGTGCCGCCCAGCATCGAGGCCATCGCCTCGATCGTGGTGCGGATCACGTTGTTGTAAGGGTCCTGCTCCTGCAGCGACACGCCCGAGGTCTGGCAGTGGGTGCGCAGCATCTTGCTACGCTCGTCCTTGGCGCCAAGGTCTGTCATCACGCGGTGCCACAGCACGCGCGCGGCGCGCAGCTTGGCCACTTCCATGAAGAAGTTCATGCCGATCGCGAAGAAGAACGACAGGCGGCCCGCGAACTTATCGATATCGAGGCCCGAGGCCACGCCGTAGCGCACATATTCGGCGCCGTCGGCGATGGTGAAGGCCAGTTCCTGCACCTGCGTCGCGCCGGCTTCCTGCATGTGGTAGCCGGAAATCGAGATCGAGTTGAACTTGGGCATCTCGCGGCTGGTGTAGCCGAAGATGTCCGAGATGATCCGCATCGAGGGCTCGGGCGGGTAGATGTAGGTGTTGCGGACCATGAACTCCTTGAGGATGTCGTTCTGGATGGTCCCGTCGAGCAGCTTGCGGTCAACGCCCTGCTCCTCGCCGGCGACGATGAAGAACGCCAGGATCGGGATCACCGCGCCGTTCATGGTCATCGAGACCGACATCTGGTCGAGCGGAATGCCGTCGAACAGGATCTTCATGTCCTCGACCGAGTCGATCGCCACGCCGGCCTTGCCGACATCGCCGACCACGCGGGGGTGATCGCTGTCATACCCACGGTGCGTCGCCAGATCGAAGGCGACCGAGAGGCCCTTCTGGCCGGCCGCGAGGTTGCGGCGGTAGAAGGCGTTCGATTCCTCGGCGGTGGAGAAGCCCGCGTACTGGCGGATGGTCCAGGGGCGGCCCGCATACATCGAGGCGCGCACGCCGCGCGTGAAGGGCGCGAAGCCGGGCAGACCGGGGTCCACGGTCACGTCCTCGGCGGTGTAGAGCGGCTTGACCGCGATGCCCTCGGGCGTGTCCCAGGTCAGGTCCTTGCCCTTGACTTCCTTGGTCGCCGCTGCCTGCCAGTCGTTGATGTCAGCCATGTTCGCTATTCCTCGGATCGCCCGGCCGCAAAGCCGGGTCTTCGGGTCGAATTAGTGGTGGTCGCCCTTGGGCGTTTCCATGATCTCGGTGAGCTGGCCGCCCATGTCCTTGGGGTGGACGAAGAAGATCAGCGTCCCGTGCGCGCCCATGCGCGGCTCGCCCAGCACGCGCTTGCCAAGGCCCTCGAACCACGCCTTCGCGGCGTGGATATCAGGCACTTCATAACAGATGTGGTGCTGGCCCCCGAGCGGGTTCTTCTCCAGCCACTTGCCCACCGCCGAATCCGGCGAGGTGGGCTGGAGCAGCTCGATCTGCGTACCCGCCGTGCCGTTTTCGCCCGGCGTATTGACGAAGCAGACGCGCACCTGCTGGCTTTCGAGCACGAACGGCTCGGTCACGTCCGTAGCGCCCATCACGTCCCGGTAGAAAGCGATGGAAGCATCGAGATCGGGCGTAGCGACGCCGATGTGGTTGAGGCGGCCGAGCTTCATGGCAATTATCCTACGTTCTCGATGACCATGGCAATGCCCTGCCCGCCGCCGATGCACATGGTGACGAGGCCATACTTCCCGCCAATGCGCTTCAACTCGTACATGGCCTTGATGGTGAGCATGGTTCCCGTGGCGCCCACGGGGTGACCGATCGACACGCCCGAACCGTTGGGATTGACCTTCGCCGGATCGAAGCCGAGCACCTTGGCGACGGCGGCAGCCTGCGCGGCAAACGCCTCGTTGCTCTCGATCACGTCCATCTGGTCGAGGCTGAGACCGGCGCGCTTCAGCGCGATCGGCACCGCCTTGATCGGGCCTTCGCCCATGTATTCCGGCTCGACGCCCGCATGACCCCAGGCGACGATACGCGCGAGCGGCTTGAGGCCGCGTTTCTCGACTTCCGAACCGGTGGCGAGCACCACAGCGGCGGCGCCGTCGTTGATGCCGCTGGCGTTGCCTGCGGTGACGGTGCCGTCCTTCTTGAAGGCCGGGCGCATCTTGCCCAGCACTTCGACGGTGGTGTCCGCCTTCACGTGTTCGTCGGTGTCAAAGACGGTCACGCCCTTACGGGTCTTCACCTCGACGGGGAGGATCTGGTCCTTGAAGCGGCCTTCAGCGATGGCATGCGCGGCGCGCGCGTGGCTGGTCGCGGCAAGCGCGTCCATGTCCTCGCGGCTGACGCAGTGGCGCTCCGCCACGTTCTCCGCCGTGATGCCCATGTGGTAGCCGCCGATGGCATCCGACAGGCCGAGCGTCAGCGCATCTTCCTGCGTATTGGCGCCCATCTTCCTGCCCCAGCGCACGCCGTGATCATGGTAGGGCACGTTCGACATCACTTCGGCGCCGCCCGCCAGCGTCACCGAGGCCTCGCCCAGCTTCATCATCTGCGCCGCCGAAACGATCGCCTGCACGCCCGAGCCGCACAGGCGGTTCAGCGTCAGCGCCGGAGTGGCGAGCGGGATACCGGCATTGATGCCGATCACGCGGGCCAGCATCTGGTCGCGTGCGCTGGTGGGCATGACCTGGCCGATGACCACATGCTCCACCGCGCCCGCCTCGATCCCGGCGCGGGCAAGCGCTTCGGTAGCGACGAGGCCGCCGAGGTCCGAAGGCATGAACGACTTCAGCGAACCGCCGAAATCGCCGACTGCCGTGCGCACGCCGCTGACGATGTAGACTTCTTCCATGACCTGACTTCCAATCCCTTATCCTTCGACCGGGCGCCGTATTCGGCCTTCGCATCCGGTCAGTGTACTCTCAAAAAGGCCACCTGCCGCGCATCACAGCGGGATGTTGTCGTGCTTCTTCCAGGGATTCTCGAGTTCCTTGTTCCGCAGCTTGCGCAGGCCCAGCGCGATGCGGCGGCGGGTCGAGTGCGGATAGATGACCTCATCGATGTAGCCCCGGCTTGCCGCCACGAAGGGGTTGGCGAATCGGTCCTCGTATTCCTTGGTCTTGGCGGCGATGCCCTCGGCGTCCTGCCCGCGAAAGATGATCTCCACCGCGCCCTTGGCGCCCATCACCGCGATTTCCGCAGTGGGCCATGCGTAGTTGAGATCGCCGCGCAGGTGCTTGGAACTCATGACGTCATAGGCGCCACCATAGGCCTTGCGGGTGATGACGGTAATCTTGGGCACGGTCGCCTCGGCATAGGCGAACAGCAGCTTGGCGCCGTGCTTGATGATGCCGTTGTGCTCCTGATCGGTGCCGGGCAGGAAGCCCGGAACGTCGACGAAGGTGACCAGCGGAATGCTGAACGCATCGCAGAAGCGCACGAACCGCGCCGCCTTCTTCGACGAGTTGATGTCGAGCACGCCCGCCAGCACCATCGGCTGGTTGGCGACGATGCCGACGGTCTTGCCCTCGACCCGGCCGAAACCGATGATGATGTTGCCTGCATGAAGCGGCTGGAGCTCGAAGAACTCGCCCTCATCCACCGTCTTGCGGATCACTTCGTGCATGTCATACGGCTGGTTGGCCGAAGGCGGGATGATCGTGTCGAGGCTGGGTTCCAGACGGTCCCATGCGTCGGCGCTGGGACGTTCCGGCACGCCGTCGCGGTTGGACGAGGGCAGGAAGTCGAAGAAATCGCGCGCCGCCAGCAGCGCCTCGATGTCGTTTTCCAGCGCGAGGTCGGACACCGAAGTCTTGCTGGAGTGCGTGATCGCGCCGCCCAGTTCTTCCTGCGTGACGACTTCGTTGGTCACCGTCTTCACCACTTCGGGGCCGGTGACGAACATGTACGAGCTGTCCTTCACCATGAAGATGAAGTCGGTCATCGCCGGCGAATACACCGCGCCGCCCGCGCAGGGGCCCATGATGAGCGAAAGCTGCGGCACCACGCCCGATGCCAGCACGTTGCGCTGGAACACGTCGGCATAACCGCCGAGCGAGGCGACGCCTTCCTGAATGCGCGCGCCGCCGGAATCGTTGAGGCCGATGACCGGCGCGCCGACCTTCAGAGCCGCGTCCATCACCTTGCAGATCTTCTGCGCGTGACGGGCCGAGAGCGAGCCGCCGAACACGGTGAAGTCCTGGCTGAATACATAGACGAGGCGGCCGTTGATGGTGCCGGAGCCGGTGACCACGCCGTCGCCGGGGATCTTCTGGTCCTGCATGCCGAAGTCAACGCAGTCATGCTCGACGTAGAGGTCCATCTCCTCGAAGCTGCCTTCGTCGAGCAGCACGTCGAGGCGTTCGCGCGCGGTCAGCTTGCCCTTGGCGTGCTGCGCGTCGATGCGCTTCTGACCACCACCCAGCTTTGCGGCGGAGCGGCGCTTCTCCATTTCGGCGATATTTGCGGACATCCGGATTCCCTTGCCTCGGCGCATGCAGCGTCAATTGCTGCAATCGCGTAAGACCGGGAAAGGCGTCAGGTCAACTGTTTTTAACCGCCCGATTAAAACTTATCGCACGGGAGAATGCGAACTATCCGTCAGGCGATATGCAAAGGCTCCGTTACTGCATCGAAACAACGAAACCCGGAGCAGCCAGACACGGCCCCGGGTTCCTGTTGCGTCAGCAATGACGGGGCTGAAGGCCCGTTGGGGGGTCCGCCTTATTTGAGCAGCACCATCTCCTCCGACATGGTCGGGTGAATTGCCACCGTGGCGTCGAAATCGTCCTTGGTCAGCCCGGCCTTCACCGCGACTGCCGCCAACTGCATGATCTCCGGCGCATCCGGGCCGATCATGTGGATGCCCAGAACCTTTCCGGTCTCGGCATTGCACACCATCTTGTAGAGCGAGCGCTCGTTGCGGTGTGCAACGACGTTCTTCATCGGCCGGAAGTCGCTGGTGTAGACCTTGACGGTGCCGAACTGCTGCGTCGCCTGCGCCTCGGTAAGACCGACTCCGGCGATCGGCGGATGGCTGAACACGGCCGAGGCAATGCAGGAATAATCCACCGTCGTCGGTTTACCGCCGAACAGCGTATCGGCGAAAGCCTGGCCCTCGCGAATGGCCACGGGCGTCAGCTGCACCCGGTCGGTCACGTCGCCCACGGCATAGATGCTCTCGACGTTGGTGCGGGAATTCCCATCGACCTGGATCGCTCCCCGCTCGTTGACGGCGACGCCCACATCCTCCAATCCGAGCCCCTCGACATTGGGCACGCGCCCCGTAGCGAAGAGAACGCAATCCACTTCAAGCGGCTCGTGGTTGCTCATGAAGACCAGCAGCGAGCCGTCTTCCTGCTTCTCGATCTTCTCGAAGTTCGCGTTGAAGCGGAAATCGATGCCCTTGGTCAGCGAAATCTGGAGCAGGCGGTCGCGAATTTGCTCGTCATAGCCTCTCAGAAGCTGGTCGGAGCGGTTCATCAAAGTCACCTTCGCCCCGAACTGGTGGAAGATGCCCGCAAACTCGTTAGCGATGTAGCCCGCACCGGCAATCAGGACGCGCTTGGGGATCGCATCGAGATGGAAAGCCTCGTTGGACGTTATTCCGTGCTCGTGCCCCGGGCACGACGGCACGTGCGGGCGGGCGCCGGTAGCGATGAGGATATGTTTCGCGGTCTTCTTCTCTCCATTGCCGAGCGTGATCTCGTTGGGGCCGGTGATAGTCGCACGCTCGTGGAATATCTCGACCTTATTGTTCTCGAGGGTCTGCGTGTACAGGCCGTTGAGGCGGTCGACGTCGCCCAGCACGTTGTCACGCAGCTTCTTCCAGTCGAAAGTGCAGCCGGTAATTTCCCAGCCGAAGTGCTTGGCATCTTCAAGGTCTTCGGCAAAGTGGGCGCCATAGACGAGCATCTTCTTTGGCACGCAACCGCGGATCACGCAGGTCCCACCGACACGGAACTCCTCGGCCACCGCCACGCGCGCACCATGCGCAGCCGCCACGCGGCTCGCGCGAACACCGCCCGAACCTGCGCCTATGGTGAAGAGGTCGTAATCGTAGTCGGCCATGCGATGAAGCTCCTTAGGGTCGCGGCGCATATGGGCCATGGTCAGGGCGATTGCCAGCATGGGGAGCGGCCATTTCCATCCGGCGCTCAAGAATTTCTTCCTGCCGCTTTACCACCGGAACGCATTGTCAACTTTATTGGTTGAGTTTATATTCCAAACCATAGCACAAGGGAGATCGCCGATGCCCCGTTCGCCCCTATCGTCATCCAACGCAGCCGTTTCGGAAAAGCAGGAACCGCTGATTCTTCTTGTTCCCGGCCTCGACGGCAGCGGACCGCGCCACTGGCAGCGGCGCTGGACGGAAGAGATCGAGAACTGCCAGGTAGTCGAACTCGGCACCTGGGATAACCCCCACCGCAACACCTGGATCAATCGCCTCAACCTGGCGGTGCATCATGCAGGACGACCCGTGGTGATCGTGGCGCACAGCCTTGGTTGCATCCTTACCGCATGGTGGTCCAAGTTCGAGCAGCCGAGTTGGTCGGCGCCCGTGATCGGCGCAATGCTGGTCGCTCCGCCGGAGGTCGACTTCTTTCCGCGCGATGAGCGCGTCACCGGGTTTGCGCCGACACCTGCCGACGCCCTGCCCTTCCCCTCATTACTGGTTGCCAGCCGGAACGATCCGTGGATGGGCTTCGAAACGTCCAAGAGCCTGGCGCGGCGCTGGGGCAGTACGTTCGTGGATGCCGGTCACGCGGGGCACATCAACGCCGATTCCGGTCTCGAAGGTTGGGAAGACGGCAAGCGCCTGCTTGCACGTCTGGTAGACGGCGCAATTCCGCCGCCTGGCGCGGCCCTGCCGGTGAACGGCGACTGGGCAGGCACCGAAATGCGCGCCTGAAACGCAAAACTTTCCTTGCAGGGCGCCGGGGCGGCCTTTCGGTTGCCCCGGCGTTTTCCGGTGATCAGGCGATGCCGGCCAGAGCCAGAAGCGCGGTGGTCGAGGGATCGAACTCCACGCCGCCCTGCTCGATCTGCTTTGCGATCTCCTTGCCAAGTTCCACGCCGAACTGGTCGAATGGGTTGATCCCGAGCAGAACGGCGTTGGCGAACGTGCGGTGCTCATGGAACGCCACAAGCGCGCCGAAGGTGGCGGGCGTCAGGTCATCCGCCAGCATCGTCGCCGAGGGGCGGTCGCCCGGATAGGCGCGCGCCGGATCGTCGCTGTGCTTGCCCGCCATCAGCGCGGCGCCCTGCGCGAAGCAGTTCGAAAGCAGTATGCGGTGGTGATCGAACGCAAGGTCGTGGCCGGGCGCAATCGAGGCGATGAAGTCCACCGGCACCAGGTTGGTGCCCTGGTGCAGCAGTTGGAACACCGCATGCTGCGCATCGGTGCCGACACCGCCCCAAGTGATAGGCGCGGTGGGGCCATCAATCGGCTTGCCGTCGAAGGTCACGCGCTTGCCGTTCGATTCCATCTCCAGCTGCTGAAGATAGTCGGGCAGCAGCGCCATGCGCTCGTCATAGGCGAAGACCGCCCGGGTCTGGCAGCCGCGCAGGCGAGTGTAGTACTGGTCGGCGAAAGCGGCGCGCAGCGGCAGGTTGGCAAGGCCGTCGGTATCGCGGAAATGCACGTCCATCGCCGCCGCACCGTCGAGAAACTCGGCAAAGTCCGGCCAGCCCAGCGCCATCGCCACCGGGAAGCCGATCGAGGACCACAGCGAGTAACGCCCGCCCACGCTCTCGGAGAACGGCAGGATGCGGGTTTCGTCCACGCCCCATTCCATCGCCTTTTCCGGCGCCGCAGTCAGCGCGACGACGCGGCCATAGGGATCCTCGACGCCGTTCTCGCGCAGCCAGATGAGCACGCTGTCGGCATTGGTCATCGTCTCGATGGTAGTGAAGGTCTTGGACGCGACTGCCAGCATCGTGGTGGCCGGATCGCACTTCGCAAAGGCCTGCTCCAGCGCGCAACCGTCGATGTTGGACACGACATGGACGTCCACCATCGCGCCTTCACGGGCCAGCGCGTCGATCGCCAGCGCCGGACCAAGCGCCGAACCGCCGATGCCGACATGGATCAGGTGCTTCACCTCGCCCATGGCGCCGCGGTGGATGGCCTCGACGATGGCGGCCATGCGGTGATGGTTCTCGGCCGCGGTCTGGACGCTCTCGTCCTTGCCGACGCCGCGCTGGGCGGTGTGCTCGGCGGCACGGCCTTCGGTCGGGTTGACGATCTCGCCCGCGAACAGCGCCGCGCGGCGACCGGCGAAGTCCTGCGCTTGCGCCAGTTCCTCGAAGGCGGCGACGTGCGCGGCATCGAGGTGGGTCTTCGACCAGTCGAACAGGATCCCGGTGGAGTTCTCCTCCTCACCCAGTTCGAAGCGCGTCGCGAAAGCATCCAGACGGCCGGAATCGGCATCGAAAAGCTGCTTCAAGGTGGGTTTGTCGAGGCCCTGCAGCTTGTTCCATACCGCTTCGCTCATACAACGCATCTCCTGGTAAGCATTCGGTGCGCCTTATGCGTTCCGCAGTTGCGAAATCCAAGCCCGAGTTGTGCAATTATCGGCCAGTACCTCACGTTGGTCGGGATCGCTCTTGACGGAAGCACGCGGCCATGGGCAAGGGTTTGCCCATGAGCGACACCCATAGCGCGACAAAGATCGAAGCCGGCCAGGCACCCGCCGGAGCCCCTGACGCCAAGCCAAAGAAGGACGAGAACTTCTTCTCGTTCCTGTTCTGGCTGGTGCTGGGCGTCGTGGTGCTGCGCAGCTTCATCATTTCGCCCTTCAACATCCCCAGCGAGTCGATGCTGCCCCGGCTGCTGACCGGCGACTATCTGTTCGCCACCAAGTGGTCCTACGGCTTCTCGAAGTATTCGCTGCCGTTCAGCGTGCCGCTGATCCCGGGCCGCATCCTCGCCAGCCAGCCCGAGCGCGGCGACGTGGTCATCTTCAAGGCTCCGCCAGACAACGACGTCGACTACATCAAGCGCGTCATTGGCCTGCCCGGCGACGAGATCCAGATGAAGGGCGGCCAGTTGTGGATCAACGGCAAGTCCGTGCCCAAGGTGAAGGTCGCCAACTTCATCGTGCCCGTCAGCCCCAACACCGACTGCGGCCCCGGCTTCGAGACGACGGATAAGGGCAAGGACGTCTGCTCCTACCCCCAGTTCCGCGAGACGCTGCCGAACGGCAAGAGCTACACCGTGCTCGACATGGGGCCGACCCCGCAGGACGACACCGGCGTCTTCGTGGTCCCCGAAGGCCACCTGTTCCTGATGGGCGACAACCGCGACAATTCGATGGACAGCCGTTTCCCGGCGGTCGAGGGCGGCGGCGTCGGCATGGTTCCGCAGGAAAACCTCGTCGGCAAGGCGGCGGTCATGATGTTCTCGACCGACGGCTCGGCCGAGTGGATCAAGCCCTGGACCTGGTTCACCGCCGCGCGCTGGAGCCGGATCGGGAGCGTGATCTGAGTGCTTGAAGCCAATACACGCGCCTTTCTGATCAAGCATTCCGGCCAGGAGCCGCTCGACGAAGCGCTCTGGCAAGCGGCCCTGACGCACGGCTCCACCGGCGAGAAACGCAATTACGAACGGCTGGAGTTCCTGGGCGACCGGGTGCTCGGCCTGTCCGTGGCCGAATGGCTCTACCGCGGCAGCGACGAGGCGGAAGGCCGCCTGTCGCAGCGCCTCAACGCGCTCGTCAGCCGCGCCACCTGCGCCACGATCGCCCGCGAGATCGGCCTCGGCCCGCACATGCGCCTCGGCAAGCAGGCCCGCGATGACGGCGGACAGGATTCGGAGAACATCCTAGGCGACGTGATGGAGGCGATCATCGGCGCCTGCTTCACCGAGCGCGGTTTCGAAGCGGCGCGCGACATGGTACTGGGCCTGTGGGCGGACACGCTCCAGGGCAAGACCGGCAAGCGCAAGCATCCCAAGTCCGCGCTGCAGGAATGGGCCGCAGGCAATCGCCGCCGCATGCCCGAATACAAGCTCGTCGACCGTTCAGGCCCCGATCACGCGGCGCGCTTCACGGTCGAAGTTTCGATTCACAACGTCGGTTCGGCACAGGCCACCGCCAATTCCAGACAAGGCGCCGAGACCGGCGCCGCGGAAGAGTTCATGAGGAAATTCGGCTAATCGGCCGTCACTCTGCATCACCCTTCGACAAGCTCAGGGTGAGCGGGTGTTGTGAAATACGGGAATTTGTTATTCTGAAGTCCGCCATGATTGAATTTCCTCTGAAGATTTTTGAATTTCCGCTCATGCTGAGCTTGTCGAAGCACAAGCCGCAGGGCGCAACCGGAGCCGCACAGAAATGACCCAGCACTGCGGTCTCGTCGCCGTCATCGGCGCCCCCAACGCGGGCAAGTCCACGCTCGTCAACGCGCTCGTCGGGCAGAAGGTGGCGATCACCTCGGCCAAGGCGCAGACCACCCGCGCCCGCCTGCTCGGCATCGCACTGGAGGGTGACGCGCAGATCATCCTCGCCGACACCCCCGGCATCTTCGCGCCCCGCCGCCGCCTCGACCGCGCGATGGTCGCCGCTGCCTGGGAAGGCGCGCAGGAAGCCGACGCGATCCTGCTGATCGTCGATGCGGTGAAGCTGCGCCGGCACGAACTGATGCCGCTGCTCGAAACGCTGAAGGACCGCACCGAACGCAAGGTGCTGGTGCTCAACAAGGTCGATGCAAGCGCCAAGGAAAAGCTGCTGGTGCTCGCGCAGGAATTCACCGCGGAAGTGCAGTTCGACGAAGTTTTCTTCGTCTCCGCCCTCAGCGGCGACGGCGTGCCGCAGCTCAAGACCTGGCTCGCCGGGCAGATGTCCGAAGGCCCCTGGCACTATCCCGAAGACCAGGTTTCCGACGCCAGCGAACGCCTGCTCGCCTGCGAGATCACGCGCGAGCAGCTCTACCGCCAGCTCCACGAGGAACTGCCCTACGACGCCGCCGTGCGCCCCGAGGCCTATACCCCGCGCAAGGACGGCTCGGTCGAGATCCGCCAGCAGATCGTGGTCACCCGCGACAACCAGCGCGCCATCGTGCTGGGCAAGGGCGGCTCGAAGATCAAGGCGATCGGCGAGGCCGCGCGCAAGGAACTGAGCGAAGTTCTCGGCCAGAAGGTCCACCTGTTCCTCCACGTCAAGGTCGAGGAAAACTGGGCCGAAACCAAGGACATCTACGAGGAAATCGGGCTCGACTGGGTGAAATGATGAAGGCCGCATTCTCGACCCTCACTGCCACCGCTTTCCTGCTGTGCGGCTGCGCCACGCCTTACATGAAGGCCGTGGCCGCCGAGAAGGCGCAGGTCACGCTAGTGGAAGAGAACCTGGCCGGGCAACGTTACGTCGCCATCGGCTCGTCGTTTGCGGCAGGGCCGCAGTTGCCGCCGGTCAAGCCAAGCTGGCCCGCACGCTGCGGTCAGAGCTTCAACAACTACCCGACGCTGCTCGCCGAACGCTTCGGCATGGTGCTGATCGACCGTTCCTGCTCGGGCGCGGTGACCGACAATGTGCTCGGCCCCTGGGGCGAAGTGCCGCCGCAGATCAACAGCGTCACGCCCGACACCCGGCTGGTGACGATCACCATCGGCGGCAACGACCTGTCGTACATCGGCAACCTGTTCTCGGCGACTTGCGCGTTCAACGCGAAGATCATCGCCGCCTCGGGCGCCAAGACCAAGGCCTGCGGCCCGGTCCGCATCCCCACGGAGGCCGACTATGTCCGCGACGAGGCACAACTCAACGAGATCGCCCGCCGCATCAAGACGACGGCGCCGCAGGCCCGCATCGTCTTCGTCCAGTACCTGACCCCCGTGCCGCCGCCAGGCAAGCTTTGCGCCGACACTCCGGTCAGCGAAACCGACGCGGCCATCGTGCGCGAGATCGGTCGCCGTCTTGCCGAGATCACCGGCCGCGTGGCGCAGGCGCACGGCACCATCGTCGTCGAGATGAACCAGTCTTCGGCTACACACACGCCGTGCGACAAGGAGCCTTGGATGATCGGGTCCCCGCAGGGCTACGACGGACGGCAGGGCCTGCAGTGGCATCTCAACAAGGCCGGGATGCAGGCGACCGCTGACGGGATTTCTTCCTGGCTCATCAAGGCAGGCGTAAGGCCGGTAAAGCCATCAGTGACCGTCGAGCCCGGCCTCAATCCTCCCGGCCCGGCGCCTACGAAGCCTGCACCCGGCCAGCCGGTGCCCGCCGTCCCGGTGCCGGCTCCGACGGCCGCGCCGACCGCAAAGCCGGCTCCAGCCCCAACTGCAAAGCCCTCCACCGAGAAGAAGAAGCGCTCGTAGTCCCTGACGCGGTTCGCGATGGCGCGGACCGTCGTCGCATTCCTGCAATCAAAGTGCATTAAGCGCCCTTGCCCAACACCGCCGTCCCCACGGCAGGAACAAGGAAGGGGTCGCTCATGGTCGCGCGGACTGCCGCTGCGGCGCAACGGGATATTCCCGTAACCGTTCGCCGTCCCATCGGCGCTCGGCTGCGGGCGGGTTCGCTTGCGCTATACCTGCTGGTCGCCTTCGCATTGCGGCTCTTGATGTTCGGCAAGCCCGCGTTCCAGTCCGACGAGCAGTTCTACCTTCTCGTCGGGCAACGCATGGCGCAAGGCGCGTTGCCGTACATCGACATATGGGATCGCAAGCCCTGGGGCCTTTTCGCGATCTATCGTGCAGTCTACGCCCTCCCCTTCGATCCAGTGCTGACATATCAGTTGCTGGGCCTGGCCTGCTCGGTGCTTACCGCGCTGGTCATCGAACGCCTCGCCCGTCGCATCGCTCCGCCGAATGCGGCACGGATGGCGGGTCTGGTATATCTCCTGTGGCAGCCGGTGTTCAATGTCGCGCTGGGTCAGTCACCGGTGTTCTACAACCTGCCGGTGGCATTTGCCGCGCTGATCGTCATTGATGCGCGGACGCGGGCGCACGACCCTTTGCTCCCAAGGCACGGGCTGGCAGCAATGTTGCTGCTCGGGGTGGCGATCCAGATCAAGTATAATGTGGTCTTTGAAGGCGTCGCGTTCGGCCTCATGCTGCTTGGCCGCGGCTGGACGGACGGTTGGTCATCCCGCCGGGTCGCGCTCACCGGTGCCGGATGGATTGCCGCAGCGCTCGCCCCGACGGCCGCCGTCTGGCTGTATTACGCGATGCTCGGCCAAGGCGAGGCTTTCGCGCAGGCAAACTTCACCTCGATCCTGGGCCGCACCACCGACATGGCAGAAGCTTTCGGCAGGCTCGGAAAGGAATTTGCGGCGCTGCTGCCCTTTGCGCTTGCCGTGGTCGTAGCTCCGTATCGCCTTCGCTCCGTCCGTGGCGCACAGCCTGCTGCCCTGCCTTCGCTCCGCATATGGGCTTTGGCGAGCATCGGCGGCTTTCTGATCTTCGGCACGTGGTACGACCACTATCTCGGCCCCGTACTGGTGCCCCTCAGCATCCTCGCCGCCCCTGCCCTGGCGCGCCGGCACTCGACCGAGCGCTGGTACGGCCATTTGCTGCTCGCACTGGGGGCGATTGGCGCGGTCGTTGTTCCCGCCCTGCAGGTTCGTGAAAAGGGAAACGCAGCGCAATTCGCAAGCGTCACGAAAGCGATCGCGCACGAATTGCATGGGCGCTGCCTCTACGTCTTCGAAGGAGACAGTGCGCTCTACCGCACAACCAACGCCTGCATCCCGACGCGCTTCGCCTACCCCAGCCACCTCAACGCCATGAACGAAGCCCGCGCGCTGGGAATCGATGCGACGCGGGAGGCCCAGCGCATCATGGCGAGCCGCCCAGGAGTAGTAGTCACGACACTGTCGCGGCGCCCGAGCCGCGCCAACGACGAAACCCGCCGGATCGTCATGGGCGCGCTGCGCAAAGACTACGAAACCTACGCGCAAGTAACGCTGGGCACCCGTCGATTCACCCTGTGGCATCTCAAATGAAACTACCACGGGACTGAAAGATCAGCGTGCCTTGGCGATGTTCATTCCGTGCTGCCTCGCGGCATCCTTGGTCGATTCCTCGGTACGGTTAAGGGCCTTGGCGATTTCCTTGAGCCCCTTGCCCTTGCCCGCGAGGGTCTGCAGCTTCTGCAACTCCTCCGGCTTCCAGGGCTGCTTGTGCTTTGCGACCTTGTCGCTCATTCTGCAGCCTCCTTCGTCTTCTTCGCGGGCGCCTTCTTTGCGGCGGGCTTCTTCGCAGGCGCCTTCTTGGTCGCTGCAGCCTTCTTCGGCGCGGCCTTCTTCTTGCCCTTCGCAGGCCCCTTCGCCGCCTTCTCGTCGATGAGCGTGATCGCCTGCTCGGCGGTGAGGTCTTCGGGCTTCTGGTCGCGCGGCAGGGTGGCGTTGGTAGTGCCGTCCGTCACGTAAGGGCCATAGCGGCCCGCCATCACCTTGATCTCGCCGCCGCTTGTGGGGTGCGCGCCCAGAACCTTGAGTGGTTCCGCCTTGGTGCGCGATGCCGCGCCGCCGCGATTGGCGGCATCCGCCAGCATCGATACTGCCGCGTTCATGCCGGTGTCGAACACTTCCGCCGTCGAACGCAGGCGCGCATACTTGCCGTCATGCGCGAGGTATGGACCGTAACGCCCTATACTGGCAGTAATGTCCTTACCCGTTTCCGGATGCGGTCCCACCGTGCGCGGCAGGCTGAGCAGCTTGATGCCCCATTCCAGCGTGAGTTCATCGATGTCCTTGGGAATCGAGGCGCGCTTGGCTTCCTTGCCCTCACCGAGTTGGATGTAGGGACCGAAGCGGCCCGTGCGACGCATGATCTCCATGCCTGTCTCGGGATCCTTGCCCAGACCTTCGTCGTCACCGCCATCGTTGGCGCCGCCCGGCTGCGCGAACTTACGGGTAAACTTGCACTCAGGGTAATTTGAACAGGCCACAAAGGCGCCATAACGGCCACCACGCAGCGAAAGACGGCCCTCGCCGCACTTGGGACACACGCGCGGGTCGGTGCCGTCGGCCTTCGGCGGAAACAGATAGTCGGAGAGGAACTCGTCCAGCGCCTCGGTCACTTCCGAGGGCTTCTTTTCCATCACTTCGTCGGACTTGGGCTTGAAGTCGCGCCAGAAGGCTTCGAGCAGAGCCTTCCATTCCTGACGACCACCCGAGACGTCGTCGAGTTCGTCCTCCATCCCCGCAGTGAACTCGTAAGCCACGTAGCGGGGGAAGAAACGCTCCAGGAACGACGTGAGAAGCCGGCCCGTTTCCTCTGCGAAGAAACGGTTCTTCTCGGTGCGCACGTAAGCGCGGTCCTTGATGACCTGGATGGTCGCCGCATAAGTCGAAGGACGCCCGATGCCCAGTTCCTCCAGCCGCTTGACGAGGCTTGCCTCGGAGAAGCGCGGCGGCGGCTGGGTGAAGTGCTGCTCGGCGGTGACGTCCTTCTTGGCGGGCATGTCGCCCGACTTCATGAAGGGCAGCAGGCCGCCATCGTCGTCGTCGTCGGACTTGTTGTCGCGACCTTCCTCGTAGACGGCGAGGAAGCCCGGGAACTTCACCACCTGCCCGGTCGCGCGCAGTTCATTGCGCCCGGTGCCGTCGCGCAGCGTTACGGTGGTGCGCTCCAGCTGGGCCGAGGCCATCTGGCTGGCCATCGCACGCTTGAAGATCAGATCGTAGAGACGGGCCTCGTCACCGGAGCCGAAGCGGTCCTTGGTGAAGTCGGTCGGACGGATCGCTTCGTGCGCTTCCTGCGCGTTCTTCGCCTTGGTTTCATAGTGACGGGGTTTTTCGGGCACAAAATGGCCGGAAAACCGCTCGGCGATGGCCGCGCGGGCCGCCGAGATCGCGCTCGGATCCATCTGCACGCCGTCAGTACGCATGTAGGTGATCGCACCCGCTTCGTAGAGCGTCTGCGCCACACGCATCGTCTGGCTGGCCGAGAAGCCCAGCTTGCGCGCGGCCTCCTGCTGCAGGGTCGAGGTGGTGAAGGGCGGCTGCGGGTTGCGGCGATGGGGCTTCGTCTCGACGCCTTCGACCTTGAAGGCGCCCTGCTCCACGGCGGCCTTGGCACGAAGGGCGATACCCTCGTCACCCAGGCTCAGGCGGTCGAGCTTCTGCCCCTCGAAGGTCACCAGCTTGGCGGTGAAGTCCGTGCCGTCGTGCGCCATCTGCGCCGCGACCGACCAGTATTCCTGCGGACGGAACGCCTCGATCTCACGCTCACGATCGACGATCAGGCGCAGCGCCACCGACTGCACGCGGCCCGCCGACTTGGCGCCCGGCAGCTTGCGCCACAGCACCGGCGAGAGCGTGAAACCGAACAGGTAGTCGAGTGCGCGGCGGGCGAGGTAGGCGTCGATCAGGTCCTGGTCCAGCTCGCGCGGCTGGGTCATCGCCTTGGTGACGGTTTCCTTGGTGATCGCGTTGAAAGTGACACGCTGCACGTCCTTGGGCAGCGCCTTGCGCTTGGCCAGCAGTTCCTTCACGTGCCACGAGATCGCCTCGCCCTCGCGATCAGGGTCGGTCGCGAGGATCAGGCGGTCGGCGGTCTTGGCCGCATCGGTGATCGCCTTCACCTGCCGCTGCTTGTCGCCGTAGAGTTCCCAGTCCATCGCGAACTCCTCGTCCGGGCGGACCGAGCCGTCCTTGGGCGGCAGGTCTCGGACGTGGCCGTAGCTGGCGAGAACCTTGTAGTCCTTGCCCAGGTACTTCTCGATGGTCTTTGCCTTGGCCGGCGATTCTACGATGACTAGCTGCATTCTTTAACTCGATCTGCCCCTCGCGTGCGCGCACGCATACATACACGTACAAGGTGGGTCGTGTTCGACCGGGCCGTCAAGCCCCGCCGGGACGGCCCCATTGCCGCATATGCGCTGCGGGATAAAGACGCTCGGTCGATTTCTTGCGGTGCGTTCTTCAAACTGGCAGATTCAGCCGAGGCTTACCCGGCCGCCTGCGTGCCGGGTAAGCCGCCCGTCCAGTTCCATCTCCAGCAACGCGAGTTGCACAGCTGCGGCACTCGCTCCCGACTGGCGGATCAATTCATCGACGGCAACCGGCGCAGTCGTCAGCAGACCAGTGACTTCGGCCGGATCGGCAGGACGTGCGGCCGGCAGGCCCTCTGCCGACGGGCCATCGGACGGGTGCAGCGGCATGGGCACCGCACCGAAGAAATCGGTCAATTCCTCGATCACGTCCCGAGCGCCCTGAACCAGCGTCGCGCCATCACGGATCAGCTGGTTGCAGCCGTGCGAGCGGGAATCGAGCGGCGAGCCGGGGATCGCCATGACCTGCCGCCCCATCTCTCCCGCCAGCCGCGCGGTGATGAGCGAGCCGGATTTCGGAGCCGCCTCGACCACCAGGGTTCCCAGGCAAAGGCCGGCGATGATGCGGTTGCGCGCGGGAAAGTGCCGCGCCAGCGGCTCGGCTCCGGGGGGCTGTTCCGCCAGCAGCAGCCCGCGTGTCGCCATGTCTTCCTGCAAGGCCGCGTGCTCGGGGGGGTAGGTGATGTCGATACCGCTGGCAATGACTCCCACGGTCGCCCCTCTCGCCGCCAACGCTCCCTGATGCGCAGCGCCGTCGATGCCCCGGGCAAGGCCGGAAACGACCGTCCAACCCTCGCTCGCGAGATCGTGCGCGAATTCCCGCGCCAGCCGAATCGCCGCCGCCGAGGCATTGCGAGCACCGACCATCGCCACACAGGGTCGCTCAAGGACCGAGAGTTCTCCACGCCAGGTCAGGATCGGCGGCGCACCCTCCGTTTCGGCCAGCAAGCGCGGATAATCGGGCGAATCGTGAAAGAGGTAGCGTGCGCCCGCCTTGCGGGCCGCCGCGATCTCGGAATGGATGCGATGCTCGGCAGCGAGGGCATATGGGCGGCCGGAGCGGCCGGCAATTTCGGGCAGAGCCGCCGTCGCGCTCGCCGCATCCCCGAAACGGGCTAGCAGGTGCCGGTAGGTGACAGGCCCGACATTCGGCGAACGCAACAGGCGGATGCGGGCGAAGGCTTCCTCCTGCGAGAGACCGCCCGACGCGCTCACTTCTTCTTGCCGCTCCCGATGCGTGGTTCGGTCCCGGCGCGCAGGCGGGCAATATTCTCGCGGTGCTGGAAGAGTACGAGCGCCGCGATGACGGTCAGGACCAGCCCCGCCTGCGGATAGCCGAGCACGAAAGCGACGAGCGGCGCAACGATGGCCGCAGTCATGCCGGAAACCGAAGAGATGCGGGCCGTCGCGAGCAAGCCGATCCAGGTCACCGCATAAGCAAGCCCCACCGGCCATGCGAGACCGAAGGCCACGCCTGCCGTAGTGGCAACGCCCTTGCCGCCCTTGAACCGCAGCCAGACGGGGAAGCAGTGGCCCAGGAACGCGCCGAGCGCCGCCAGAGGCGCCCACTCCGGCCATATCTGCGCCGCGATCAGCACCGCGGCCAGCCCCTTGACCAGGTCGAGCAGCAAGGTTGCTGCGGCAAGACCCTTGCGACCTGTACGCAGCACGTTGGTTGCGCCGATGTTGCCAGAGCCGATCGAACGCAAGTCGCCCGCGCCCGTAGCCCGGGTCAGGATGAGACCGAAGGGCACCGAACCGAAGATGTAGCCAAGTGCCAGGGAGAGAATCCACGCCATGCCATGCGCCTTAGCGCCCTATCGCGCTTTGCAGAAGACAGGTTGCAGCATTCGACGTTGCCGGAACAACCTTCTCGCGGTTAACAGGTGGCAAGGTCCAGGGATTGATGATGGCTTCCGATATCGAGAGCGCGCCGAAAAGGGCCGCCACCGCGCGTACCAGGGTCGATGCGACGGCGCCGATCCTGCTGTTCGATTCGGGCGTAGGCGGCCTCACCGTACTGGAAGAGGTCCGCAAGGCACTCCCCGACGCACCGGTCATTTACGCAGCCGATACCGCCGGACTGCCTTACGGCACCAAGACCGAGGCCCAGATCGCCGCCCGGGTCGCGGGCCTGCTCGGCCGCATGACGGAACGACTGCGCCCGCGTCTCGTCTGCATCGCCTGCAACACGGCCTCGACCATTGCGCTGGGCATGGTGCGCGAGGTGCTGGAGGTTCCGATCGTCGGCACCGTGCCTGCCATCAAGCCCGCCGCCGCGATGACACGGACCGGCGTGATCGGACTGCTCGGCACCGAGGCGACGATCCGGCAGGCTTACGTCGACCGGCTGGAACACGAATTCGCCGCCGACAAGCGCCTGCTGCGCCATGGCGCGCCGGGCCTCGTGGAGGCTGCGGAGGCCAAGCTGCGCGGCGAGGCCGTCGACCCCGCCCTCATCCGCCATGCCGCAGAGGCGCTACGCTCCCAGCCTGATGGCGAGAGGATCGACACCGTCGTCCTGGCATGTACCCACTTCCCGCTTGTCGAGGCGGAACTCGCCAAAGCGTTCGGCCCCGGCGTGCGCTTCGTACACGGTGCCCAAGGCATAGCGCGGCAGGTTGCGCGTCTCACGGCGGGACAGGAATATTCTCGCCAAGAGCCTGACCTCGCGCTATTCACCGGGCAGGGAGAATTGCCTGATGCCTATGCCGGTAAACTGGCGCATTACGGGCTCTTGAGGATCGAGAAATTTTGACGCGACGGCTCAATCTGTGGTTGTTGTCGGTACTGCTCATCATCGCCATTCCGTACTACTGGTTCCTGGCCGATGCCGGGACCGGACCGGGAGGCGGTGAGCCGAAGGCCAAGCCGCTGACGATCGGCGTTCTGCGCAAACTTGCGGATGCGGACGATGGGCAACGCCCTGTCGAACTGCGCGTCGAGACGGTGGGTCTGCGCATGACCTCCCGCAACATGCTCATCGCCGGCGGAGGGCTTCGGCAGTATCCGAACATCATCCGCGCCTACGAACTTATCGTGCCAGGCAGCGGCCCCATCGTGATAGACGCCGGGATTTCGCGCACGGCCGCGGCCACTAGCGAGTTTGACCAATACAACGGCGACGCCCAGGTCCGCGTCGATGTGGCGCTTTTGAAAGCGGCGCATGTAGTCATCCTGGCCGACAAGCCGACTCACAACGGCGGCCATGCGACAGGTACGCACCGGGCCTCACAGGAACCTCCTCCCTCCGGCGACGCACCGTATGCCCTCGCCCCCGGGGTCGTGGTGATCCCGGCGAGGGGCGTCGCTCCGGACGCGAACATGGTCTACGTCAGACTGGCGGACGACCATGAGTACCTGTTTACCGGCGACATCGCCAAGCTGGCCGCCAACTGGAAGGAACAACGCCTTCCCGCGCGCATAGCAACTCGCGGAGAAATGTCCTCGTTCCGCGGGGAAACCCTCTCGTGGTTGATGACGATCAATGCATTGCACCGCGCCGCGCCGCAGATGACGATCGTTGCGGGGCACGAGCCTTCCAAAATCCCGTTTTCCGCAGGCACGTTTTCCGATTAGCCCTTAGGTACAAGCGACTGGCAATGAGAGACGCGATAAGCTATTGGGCGCAGCAAATGCAGTCCGGGCAACGGACGCAACGCTTTGGGCAGGCGCCGGAACAGGCAAGGCAGGACAAAGTCGACACCGTGAACTACGAGCACATTTTCGACCAGGCGATCGAGCGCCTTCACTCCGAAGGGCGCTACCGCGTCTTCATCGACATCCTGCGCAACAAGGGCGCCTATCCGAACGCGCGGTGCTTCGCCGGCCACAACGGGCCGAAGCCGATTACCGTGTGGTGCTCGAACGACTATCTCGCCATGGGCCAGCACCCCAAGGTGATCGAAGCCATGGAAGAGGCGCTGCACGACGTCGGCGCGGGCTCGGGCGGCACCCGCAACATCGGCGGCAACACGCACTATCATGTGGATCTGGAGGCCGAACTCGCCGACCTGCACGGCAAGCAGGGCGCGCTGCTGTTCACCTCGGGCTACGTCTCGAACGATGCCACGCTGTCCACGCTGGCCAAGCTGCTGCCGGGCTGCGTGATCTTCTCGGACGAGTTGAACCACGCGAGCATGATCGCGGGCATCCGCAACTCCGGCTGCGAAAAGAAGGTCTGGCGCCACAACGACCTCGAACACCTCGAGGAACTGCTGGCAGAAACCGACCCGAACCTGCCCAAGCTGATCGCCTTCGAGTCGGTCTACTCGATGGACGGCGACGTCGCACCGATCCACGCGATCTGCGATCTGGCGGAAAAGTACAACGCCCTCACCTACATCGACGAGGTCCACGCAGTCGGCATGTACGGCCCGCGCGGCGGCGGCATCTCCGATCGTGACGAAGCCGCTCACCGCATCGACATCATAGAAGGTACGCTGGGCAAGGCTTTCGGCGTGATGGGCGGCTATATCGCCACCAACACCAAGATCATCGACTGCATCCGCTCCTACGCGCCGGGGTTCATCTTCACGACCTCGCTCTCGCCGGTGCTGGTCGCGGGCGTGCTCGCCTCGGTGCGCCACCTCAAGAGTTCCAGTGTCGAGCGTGAGGGTCAGCAGCGCTCCGCCGCGATGATGAAGCAGATGTTCCGCGATGCGGGCCTGCCGGTGATGGACTCGGTCACGCACATCGTCCCGCTCATGGTCGGCGATCCGGTGCGGGCCAAGCAGATCAGCGACATCCTGCTCGCCGAGTACGGCGCCTACGTGCAGCCGATCAATTTCCCGACAGTGCCGCGCGGCACCGAGCGCCTGCGCTTCACCCCCGGCCCTGCGCATACCGAAGAGATGATGCGCGAACTGACCGAGGCTCTGGTGGAAATCTGGGACCGGCTGGAGATGCGCCTGGCCGCGTAAATCGCGCTGCACGCTTTAGCGATTGCAAGATATTCTATCGGGAAAGGGCTTCCGCACGTTGCGGAGGGCCTTTTTTCTCGTGCGCGGCGTTCCCAAGTGCACGAACGTTGCGGCGCTTCCCTGCGCGCTCCTCCTCGCAACGACATGACCAGAGGACCATCCATGGCAAAGCTCTTCGAGCCCCTCACTCTCGGCGACATCACGCTCGCCAACCGCATCGTCATCGCCCCCATGTGCCAGTATTCCGCAGAGGATGGCCGCATGACCGACTGGCACGTCCAGCACCTCGGCCAGCTTGCCCAGTCGGGTGCCGCGATCCTGACGATCGAAGCCACCGCCGTCCTTCCCGAAGGGCGCATCTCCTACGGCGACGTGGGCCTGTGGGACGACGCGACCGAGGAAGCCATGGACAAAGTCCTGAAAAGCGTCCGCCGCTGGTCGGACATGCCTATCGCTATTCAGCTTGCCCACGCCGGTCGCAAGGCCAGCACGGCAAAGCCGTGGGACGGCGGCGCCCAGATCGCGCCGGACGCGCTCAACGGCTGGCAGACGGTCTCCGCCTCCGATCTGCCCTTCGGGGAGCATGAAAATGCGCCGGTTGCGCTGGACAGCGCCGGGCTCGCCCGCGTCCGCAATGCCTTCGCCGAGGCTGCGCATCGCGCTGCCCGTCTGGGTATCGACGCCATCCAGATCCACGCCGCCCACGGTTACCTGCTGCACCAGTTCCTTTCGCCGCTCTCCAATACCCGCACGGATGACTACGGCGGCAGTCTGGAAAACCGCATGCGCTTCCCGCTGGAGGTCTACGACGCGGTGCGTGCCGCATTTCCCGCCGACAAGCCGGTGACCGTGCGCCTCTCCGGCACAGACTGGGTCGAAGGCGGCTGGGACATCGAACAGACCATCGCCTTCGCCAGGGCACTGGAAGCACGCGGCGCCTCGGCTATCCACGTATCCAGCGGTGGACTCCACCCTGCGCAGCAAATCCCGGTCGGCCCCAATTACCAGGTGCCGCTGGCGCGCGCGGTGAAACAGGCGGTATCGATCCCCGTGATCGCCGTCGGCCTCATTACCGAGCCGGAACAGGCGGAGGCGATCGTCGCCACTGGCGACGCCGACATGATCGGGCTTGCGCGCACTGTACTCTATGATCCCCGCTGGCCATGGCATGCCACTGCCGCGCTCGGCGCGAAGATCTCCGTCGCGCCGCAGTTCCTGCGCAGCCAGCCGCGCGCCTACAAGGACCTGTTCGTCAGCGCCTGAGGAACAGCGTGTCGCCGCCGGCCCGCTTCGCCACGTCGAAGCCGGACGGCGGCGGCAGGTTCGCCGGGATGCTTCCCGAGACCCACACGGCGTCGAAATGGTCGCCACGCAGGGCTTCCATCTTCGTGCGCAGTGCATCAAGATCGGGCCGGTTCTGCGGGCAGAGCGGTGGCACGTCCTGTGTCCCCCCAGCCCAGCGCTGCGACAGAATCGGGTCACGGATGGTCATCAGCTTGGCGTTATCGACCATGAACAGCGTGTTGACGTAGGCATCCCTGCGCGTGAGGGCATAGCTGCCCAGCTTTTCATCCGGCACCAGCCGCCAGGGAAAGCCGCAATCCGGCGCCGTCCACAAGTAGCCGAGGCGGGCACCGCGAGGCACCGCATCCAGCAACGTCAGCCGCTGCTCCAGAATACGTCCATGCGCAGTCCAGTCGCGCGTCACTGTCGCCACCCGCACGAAGAACAGGGCGATCCCAGCGCACGCGATCAGTCGCTCCCTTTCGGGCCGGGCGCTTGGCGTGATCGCCAGGACGAGGACCAGCAGCGCGACGGGAGCCGTGCGCAGATCGGTGCCCCATGCATTGAGGATCGTCGTGGGCGCCGCCACCGTTGCGAGCACCAGCAGGATGCCGCTGACAAGCAGACGCCGCTCCAGCCTGCGCCCCGAAGCCCAAAGTAACGCAATACCGCCGACACAGGCGATGGCGGCCAGCAGGCCAAGGTCCACCAGCTTTTCCGTGCCCCGCAGCACGCTCGCAAACACCACGATCTTGGTGTTCAGGAAGTCGACATAGGCTAGCCCACTCCCCTGCCCCGCCGCTTCCGACCGCCACAGCAGCAGCGGCACCACCGGAACAAGCAGCACGAGGTTGCGCCGGATGGCAGGCCAGACATCGCGCCAGCCCTTGAGCGCGCCCAGTTCGTTACCCGCAGCGAGAATCAGCAGGATGACCCAACTGGCCATATGCGCCGTCCAGACGACAAGCGCCGCGATTGCCAGCACCGCCTGCGCGCGCCCGCTCACGCGCGGCCGCGTGTAGAGCCAAGCCGCGACCAGCAGCGCCAGGCAGACGCCCATGCAGTAGTTGAGAAAACCCCACATCCACGCTTGGTGCATGGCGAAAGGCAGTGCGATGAAGGCGCTGGCGCTTACCCGCCCATGGGCCGCACGCGAAAGCTGGAACAGCCCCATGACCATCAGTGGGGCGAGCAAGGCGCCGACCGCCAGTGTCGCCCGCTCGCTTCCCAGCAGCGGCGTCAGCAGCACGGAGGGCAGGTCCGCCCCAAGATTGGCGATCCACTGCCAGTGCACCGCGAACATCCGCGCCAGCACCGGATCGGTCGAGATGTTCGCCAGCACGTGATGGCGCGCCATGTGCGAGGGCATATCGACAAAGCCAGGCACCGGCGCCAGCAGCACCGGCAGGAACGCAAGCGCCACCATCGCAGGCATGAGCAGGCGCCATTTCGGGATCGGCAGGCGGTCTTCGTGGTTCGGCATCGCTGCCCTCTAACCGGGCGAGAGTTAAAATCACCCCAACCACCCGCACAAACGAAAGCCCCCGGAACGGCTGTCCCGGGGGCCTCTCGTTATTATCGTACTCGAAGCGTCAGATCAGCGGAGAGAGACGACGTTGTCCGAAACGCGCGGGTCCTTGCGGCCGGTGTAGAGGCTCGCCATCGGCTCGTCCTGGGCAAGGACGACCTCGCCGCCGCCGAAGCCGTTGAACGCGGTGCGCATCGCCGCGCCGTAAGCGCCCAGCATGCCCACTTCGATCCAGTCGCCCGCCTTGATGTCGGCGGGGAGCAGGAACGGCCCTTCCATGAAGTCGGCATCGTCGCAGGTCGGGCCGTAGAAGGAGAACTCCTTCAGTTCCGACGAACGCTCGCCATCCATGGCGATGGCCTTGACCGGGAAACGCCAGGCGACGTGGGCCGCGTCGTAAAGCGCGCCGTAGGCACCGTCGTTGATGTACAGTTCGTCACCGCGGCGCTTCTCGACCTTGACGATCAGCGAGTTGTACTCGGCCGACAGCGCGCGGCCGGGCTCGCACCACAGCTCTGCGTTGTAGGCAATCGGCAGCGCCTCGAAGTGGCGGTGGATGATCGCGAAGTAGTCCTCCAGCGGCGGCGGTTCCATGCCCGGGTACGACGAAGGGAAGCCCCCGCCGACGTCGACCATGTCGATGACCACGCCGGCAGCCGCAATGGCCGCACGGGCGCGCTCGAGCGCCTGCACGTAGGCGAAGGGCGTCATCGCCTGCGAACCGACATGGAAGCACACGCCCAGCCAGTCAGCGACCTGGCGCGTGGCCTGCAGCAGTTCGCCCGCATCGGCGACGTCGATGCCGAACTTCGAGGCGAGGCTCAGCTCGGAATACTCGGACGACACGCGCAGACGCACGCAGAGGCGCAGGTCGGCGGCGGCGTTACCTTCGGCATCGGTGGTCGCTTCGACGATCTTCTCGACTTCCTCGAGGGTGTCGAGGCTGAAGGTGCGTACACCGTGCTGGAAGTAGGCTTCGCGGATCGCGCTGGCGGTCTTGACCGGGTGCATGAAGCACAGGGTCGCGTCCGGCAGCACGCCGCGCACCATGCGCACCTCGGTGATCGAGGCGACGTCGTAATGCGTTATGCCGTTGTCCCAGAGAATCTGGACGAGATCGGGCGACGGGTTCGCCTTCACCGCATAGAGCGACTTGCCCGGAAACTTCGTGGCGAAGAATCGGGCAGCGCGCGCCGCAGCATGCGGGCGGTTCAGAATGACTGGTTCGTCAGGCGCGAGGGTGCGCGCTACGGCCGGTGCGTCGAGGAATGCGTGCAACTCAAGGGACCCCCAAACGGTGTGTTAACGACAAGAGCTGCCTTGCGGTTTGGAAGTCCCCATGGGGCAGCGAGGGGCGGGATATAAGGCTCAGGACATGAATCGCAAGTGAAAAACGGGGACTTTCACAAAAACGTCATCTACCCAAACACCTGTGCCGAACCGGGCGCGCGATCTCGGGAAATTTCGTTTCTCTGCAGCGGCTTGCATTGATCCACTCCATTGCAGTGTGATGACGACCCGGTGACAGTCGGGTCGTTCGCGTCATCGTTTGCAACGCGGCAAGGCGCAGGATCGGTCCCCAACGATTCGCGTTAACGGGATTGGCTGCATCATGGGCGCGGCGGGTGGATGGTGCTTCGCACACACCCGCTCCTTTCATGCTTAATGGCCGTATTCGGATACCTCCGGGGATCAGCTCAGGCGGCTACGGAAGTCCTCGTAATCGAACCGGCGCACGCATTCGAGCGAGTCGGTTTCCGAGTCCCACAGCCAGATCGAGGGCAGCGGCACGCCATTGAACGTCGTCGTCTTGACCATAGAGTAATGCGCCTGGTCGAGGAACGCGAAGCGCTGTCCGGCCTCGGGATCGGCAGGCAGGACATAATCGCCGATGACGTCGCCCGCGAGACACGACGGGCCGCCGAGACGTATGGCTTCTGCTTCATCCTCACCGCGTTCGCCGAGCATGGCGGGGCGATACGGCGCCTCGATCACGTCGGGCATGTGGCAGGTGGCGGAAATGTCGACGATCGCCACCGGCATGCCGTTCCAGCCCACATCGAGGACGGTGCCCACGAGAATCCCGGCGTCCAGCGCCACCGCCTCGCCCGGCTCGATGTAGATTTCGGCGCCGGTATCCTCGGCCATGTCGGCGAGGAATTCGATCAGTTCCTCGCGCTGGTAATCCGCGCGGGTGACGTGGTGGCCGCCGCCGATGTTGATCCACTTGAGCTGGCCGAAGAACGGTTCGAGGAAGTCGAACACCTTTTCCCAGGTGCGGGCCAGCGGCTCGAAGTCCTGCTCGCACAAGTTGTGGAAGTGGATGCCGTCGATCAGTTCGACATGGTCCTCGGTCAACTGGTCTATCGGGAAGCCAAGACGCGAATGCGGGGCGCTCGGATCGTACTTGGGTACTTCGCCTTCGGGGTGCAGCGGGTTAACGCGCAGGCCGATATCGAAGCTCTCACCGCGCGCGCGGGCGCCTTCGATGAAGGGCCAGAAACGCTCGATCTGGGCGGGCGAGTTGAAGATGACGTGGTCCGAAAGGCGCAGGATCTCGTCCATGTCCTCGGCCTTGTAGGCCGCGCAGTACGTCGCGATCTCGCCGTCGTAAAACTCGGAGGCGAGGCGCGCTTCCCACAGGCCCGAGGTACAGACGCCGTCGAGGTATTCGCCGACGATCGGCGCGGTGGACCACATCGAGAAGGCCTTCAGCGCCGATAGCACCTTGGCGCCCGACTGCTCGCCGATCTCGCTCAGGATGCGCAGGTTCGAACGCAGCTTCGCGGCATCGACCACGAATGCGGGGCTGTCGACGCGCGACAGGTCGAAGTTCGCGAAAGCGCCCGGATCGCCAGCTCTGGTTTCCATGATGCTTAGTCCCAAGTCAGCCCAGCGGGCCTTTGAAGATGAACCACGCCCCTGCCCCGACAAGGCAGAAGCCGACGATCTCGTTCCAGCCCGGTTTCTGCCCGAACAGCGCCCAGGCCACGAGCACGAAGCCCAGCAGCGAGAACGCCTCCTGCATGACCTTGAGCTGGCCGAGCGAATAGGCGGAACTGCCGATCCGGTTGGCTGGAACGGCGAGGCAATACTCGAAGAATGCGATGCCCCAGCTCATCGCGATCGCCACCCACAGCGCCTTTCCGGGCACCTTGAGGTGGAGATACCACGCCGTGTTCATGAACAAGTTGGAGCCCGCCAGCAAAGCCACGGGCGCGACGAAGGACCAGTTCATGCCGCTCAGTCGACGCAGATCGCATAGGCGGACTTGCCGTCCTTGATCTCCGCATAGCAGCCGAACAGGCGATCATCGGCCTGGCATTGCCCACTCGCCGCCTTGTCCGGCGCTACCGAGCCCGCGCTGCCCACGCACTTGCCCTCGCACTGCGCTGAATCGGTGCACTGCCTGCCCGCGTCCGCGTAAGCATGCACGCACATCTCCATGCCGAGCATCCCGCGCCGCTGCACCGTGCCGCCGCCGGAGGTGCAGGCCGCCTTGTCCGCCGCGCTCATGTCGCGCGCGTAGGACTGGTCGCCTGCAGGCTCGGCGGGACCGGTCGGCGCCGTGGGCGTGACCGGCCCGGGTTGGGGCGCTTCGGCCGGGGTGCAGCCACCCAGTGCCAGCGCACCCAGCGCGGTCAGGAACAAGAGGCGCGAGCGGCAGCCCATCAGAACGGAAGCGGTTCCGACAGCTCTTCCACGGTCCACGGCAGGCCGTGCTTGTTGAGCATGTCCATGAAGGGATCGGGGTCGAACTGCTCCATGTTGAACACGCCCTCACCCGACCATGCACCCGTCACGACCATGGCCGCGCCGATCATCGCGGGCACGCCAGTGGTGTAGCTGACGGCCTGGTTGCCGGTCTCGGCATAGGCGTCTTCGTGGTCGCAGATGTTCTTGATGTAGAACGTCTTTTCTCCCGAACCGTCGAGCGCTTCGCCGGTCGCGATGTCGCCGATGTTGGTCTTGCCCTTGGTCGTGGGACCAAGCGATGCAGGCTCGGGAAGGACCGCCTTCAGGAACTGCAGCGGCACGATCTCGACGCCGTTGTAGATCACCGGGTCGATGCGGGTCATGCCCACGTTCTGCAGCACGGTGAGGTGCTGGATATAGGCATCGCCGAAGGTCATCCAGAAGCGGCCACGCTCCATTTCCGGCAGGAATTTCGCAAGGCTTTCAAGCTCTTCGTGGTACATCATGTACATGTTCTTGGGGCCGACGCCCTCGAAGTCGAAGCTCACCTTCTTGGCCATCGCCGGGGTTTCGACGAAGTCGCCGTTCTCCCAGTGGCGGGCCGGCGCGGTGACTTCGCGGATGTTGATCTCCGGGTTGAAGTTCGTCGCGAAGGCCTGGCCATGGTCGCCGCCGTTGCAGTCGAGGATGTCGAGCGTGCGGATGGTCTTCAGTTTATGCTTCTTGAGCCACATCGCGAAGACGCTGGTGACGCCCGGGTCGAAGCCCGAACCGAGCAGCGCCATCAGGCCTGCTTCCTTGAAGCGCTCCTGGTAAGCCCACTGCCAGTGGTACTCGAACTTGGCCACGTCCTTGGGCTCGTAGTTCGCGGTGTCCATGTAGTGCGTGCCGGTTGCGAGGCAGGCATCCATGATCGCAAGGTCTTGATAAGGCAGGGCAAGATTGACCACCAGCTTCGGACCGATCTCGCGGATCAGCGCCGAGGTCGCCGCCACGTCGTCGGCGTCGATGGCGTAAGTGCCGATCGTCACGCCGGTGCGCGCCTTGACCGATTCCGCGATCGCCTCGCACTTCGAGACCGTGCGGCTGGCGAGATGAATGTCCGAGAAGATGTCGGGATTCATCGCCATCTTGTGGACCGCGACCGATCCGACGCCGCCCGCGCCGATCACCAGAACCTTGCTCATCAACCTGTCTCCATTGCGGCATCAAGGCCACGGGGGGCCAATCGAAAGCGCGCCATATAGGGCCATTCTGTGACAACTCAACTGCCCCGCACACAACGGCACTCAACGGCACCCAAACGCACCCTAGCGACACACAGCGTGGCCGCAACACCGCACGAGCCGCCCCAAAGTGTCACAAACCGCCTTCAACCCGTCATCACCCGGTCACCGCACGGTGTCATCCGCGCCGCATCCCTACGAAGGAGCCGACGCCGTGCCCACTCCCCGTCCGAACCTCATCGAGAACGCGGTCGTCCGCGACGAAGCATCGCGCAAGAGCAAGCTGCTCGACAAGGCCTTCGCGATGGCCTTCAAGGGCCTCGTCTACGCACAGATCTGGGAGGACCCGGTCGCCGACATGGCGGCGATGGAGATCACGCCGGACAATCGCATCATCACCATCGCCAGCGGCGGCTGCAACGCGCTGTCGTATCTGACGGCGGACCCGGCGGGCATCACCGTGGTGGATCTCAACACCGCGCACATCGCGCTCAACAACCTGAAGCACGCCGCCGTGCGCCACCTCAGCCATGCCGAAGTGCGCCGCTTCATCGCAGAGGCCGACCGCGCCGAGAACATCGCGCTCTACCGCGAGAAGCTGGCCCCGCATCTCGATGAGGCGACGCGCCGCTACTGGGAAGGCCGCGACCTCGTCGGCCGCCGCCGCATCGGCGCCTTCACGCGCGGGGTCTATCGCCACGGGCTGCTCGGCGGCTTCATCGGCGCGGCGCACGTCATCGCCAGGCTCCACAAGGTGAACCCCGCCGAAATCCTCGACGCCGAGTCCATGGAAGAACAGCGCCGCATCTTCGACGAGCGCTTCGCCCCGGTGTTCGAGCGCCGCTTCGTGCGCTGGCTGACCAAGCACCCCGCCTCGCTGTTCGGCCTCGGCATCCCGCCCGCCCAGTACGACGCGCTGGCCGGCGGTCAGTCGATGGCGGACGTGCTGCGCGGCCGCCTGGAGAAGCTGGCCTGCCACTTCCCGGTCAACGACAACTACTTTGCCTGGCAGGCGTTCTCGCGCGGATACGGCAAGGGCACCGAAGCCCCCCTGCCTCCGTACCTCCAGGAAGCCAACCTGCCGCAAGTGCGCGAGCGGCTCGACCGCCTCGACCTGCGCCACGCCAATTTCACGCACGTCCTGATGGCGGCGGACAACGCCAGCTACGATCGCTACGTCCTGCTCGATGCGCAGGACTGGATGACCGACACCCAGCTCACCGAACTGTGGACCGAGATCACCCGCACCGCGAAGCCCGGCGCCCGCGTGCTGTTCCGCACCGCCGCCGAACCCTCGCTGCTTCCCGGCCGCGTGCCCGATGCGATCCTCGACCGCTGGGACTATCGCGTCGAGCAGTCGCAGACGGCGACGCTCGCCGATCGCTCGTCGATCTATGGCGGCGTCCACCTCTACGTGCTGAAGGGCTGAACCGATGGCGAGCCCCCCGATCACCCATGCCCCTGACCACGCCGCACTGATGGATCGCATCTATCGCTGGCAGCGACCGATCTACGACCTGACGCGCAAGTACTACCTGTTCGGCCGCGATCGACTGATCAACGAACTGGACGCCAAGCCCGGCATGGCCGTGCTGGAAATCGGCTGCGGCACCGGCCGCAACCTGGCAATGGTCGGGCGGACTTGGCGGGGCGTGAAGCTGTTCGGCCTCGACATCTCCAGCGAGATGCTGCGCAGCGCGAGGAAGACGCTGGGCGGCAACGGCACGCTGGCGCTGGGCGATGCGACCCGGTTCGACGCCGGAGCGCTGCTGGGCCGCGCCGGCTTCGAGCGGGTGATGCTGTCCTACGCCGTCTCGATGATCCCGGACTGGCAGGCCGCGCTATCGCAGGCCGCCGCCACGCTCGCGCCGCGCGGCGCCCTGCACGTCGTCGACTTCGGCGACTGCTCCGGCCTCCCCTCGCCGCTGCGCAAGGCCCTGCTGGGATGGCTGGCGAAGTTCCATGTCACCCCGCGCCTCGAACTCGGCGACGTCGCGGCACATGTCGCGCACGAGCAGGGACTGACGCTGGAACACCGACGCGGACCTTTCGGCTACTACCAGATGGTGCGGCTTTCGCGCCCTTGAGCCGAGTCGAAGAAACACCGGACCACCTCCCCGACGCCGGACCTGTTTACGCAGTGCAGGCAAGACGGTATATTTTGCCGGGCGCGGCCCAGCGACTGTTATCAAATAGTCATGTCGCAGATGCTTCACAGACATGAAACTGTCATAATTCCGCAATAATGGGCATCCTCCACCTTGGGGAGGGGAAGTACCGAATGCGCTCGATCGTCACTGGACTTTGCACGCCTGCCGCGCTGCTCGCTGCGGCTCCGGCCTGCGCGTCAGAGGATGAACAACTCTGGGTCGGCAGCACCGTCACCGTGAAGCTGGATGACAAGTGGCGCTTTTCACAGGACGTGATCGGCCGCTTCAGCAACGACCGCGACGGGCTTTACGAAATCGAATCCAACTCCCTCATCGGTTACAAGGTGGCTGACAAGGTGACCGTCTGGGTCGGCTACACGCACAATCCGAACTACAATGCGGGACACTTCACGGTGATGGAGCACCGCGGCCGCCAGCAGATCACGCTCGACAACATCGTGAAGATCGGTCCCGGTCAACTCAGCGCGAGGCTGCGTGTCGAGGAGCGCTGGCGCGAAGGCATCGGTGGAACTGCCTATCGGTTGCGGCCCTACGTCAAGTATGTGCTGCCGTTCCGGGAAGGCGGCAAGACCGCGCTCGTGCTCAGCCACGAAAGCTTCATCGATCTCAACAGGACCAACTTCCAGCGCGTCCAGGGCGAGGAGCGGATGCGCAACATGGTTGCCGTGACGACGCCGGTGGCGAAGAACCTGAACCTCGAGGTCGGCTACCTCCACCAGCATGGCTTCCGTCCCGACGCCGACGACAGCAACGACAACGTGGCCTCTGTGTCGCTGGGATTCAATTTCTGAAACGACCGGCGGAGCGCGGCGCTTGCCCATACGCAGCGAGTGCCGGGCAGGGCCGGAAGTCCGGCTTTGGGTTGGGGAGCCGCCGATCCAGAAACAGAACCGTCATCCCGGCGAAGGCCGGGACCGTCGTGACCATGACGAGCCCCAGCGGCAAGGCATTGCCAACTTCATCCCGGCCTCGCCGAGAAGCCGCGTGATGGTCAGAGCGGTCCCAGCCTTCGCTGGAATGACGACGATGTTTGGGCGGCAGCTATGGAGCGCAAGCCGCCGCCCCAGGTCCCTCCTCCGCCCCCGGGACTTGCACGCATCGCGCTGGCGGCTAACACCCGCGCCATGACCCAGCGCACCCCCACGCCCGAAGGCATCGCCCTCGCCGCCCGCAAGGTGGCCGAAATCCTCCCCCGCACGCCCCTTCTCCCGCTCGAGGTCGATGGCCGCACGATCTGGTGCAAGGCCGAAAGCCTGCAGCCGGTCGGCGCCTTCAAGATTCGCGGCGCCTGGCACCGCCTCACCGCGCTCACGCCGGAGGAACGCGCGCGCGGCGTCGTCGGCGTGTCGAGCGGCAACCATGCGCAGGGCGTGGCTTGGGCCGCGCGGCGGCTGGGCATCAGGGCGGCGATCGTCATGCCGGTCGACGCGCCGCAGGTGAAGCTTGCCAACACCCGCGCGCTGGGCGCCGAAGTCGTGCTCTACGACCGCCCCGGCGGCGAGGATCGCGACGAGGTATCGCGCCGCCTGTGCACCGAACGCGGTGCCACTCTCGTCCACGCCTATGCCGACCCGTGGATCATCGAAGGCCAGGGCAGCACCGGCATCGAAATCACCGCGCAACTGGCCGAGCAGGGACTGCCCGGCCCCGATCTGCTCGTCGCGCCCTGCGGTGGCGGCGGCCTGACGGCGGGGCTCGCCCTCGCCTGCCCCGACGCGCGGATCGTGCCGGTTGAACCCGAGGGTTGGGACGACGTGTGCCGCAGCCTCGAAACCGGAACCATCCAGCGCGTCGGTCCGGATGCGCCGCCTACGCCTTGCGATGCGCTGCAGACGCCCGGAACCTGGCCGATCAACTTCGCGATCCTGCAGGCGCGCTGCCCGTTCGGCGTGGTGGCGACGCCTGCCGAAGTGCGCGCGGCGCAGCGACTGGCCTTCGCGAAGCTGCGCCTCGTCCTGGAGCCCGGCGGCGCGGCCGCCCTCGCCGCCGTGCTGGCCGGCAAGGTCGAACCCGGAGAGCGCACCGCCGTGATCCTCTCAGGCGGGAACACCGACGCGGCGGCTTTCGCACAGGTGCTGGTGTCCCGGGATTGAACGCCGGGTCCCACAAACTCCCGATGGAACCAGTGGCGATTGCGCGATATATTCCCCGGACAAAGACAATAAACTTCGGGAGTATCGCGCGGTGGGCAAGGGAATCCCCGTCCACGCCCTGAAGCCGTTCAAGATCGTCTTCATCGGCGTGGAACTGTTCTTCATATGCATCACGCTGGCGGCGCTGGCGGACGTGGTCCTGGGTGAGAACTGGGGGCTGGGATGGAGCGTCTTCTTCATCGGCTTCATCGCCAGTGCCTGGGGTGCGGTCGCCTACCCCGTGTTCTGCGGATGCTGCGGCTGGGATCGGGAAGCCGGTTGATGCCCCCCGGTTGATGCCCCCGGTTGATGAAGGCGCGCCATAGCTGCTAATGCGGCCGCATGGATTTCGACGACCAGCTGCGCCGCTACTTCGCGACCGAAGACCTCTCCACCGTCACCCCCGCCGCGATCGAGGCCGGGGTGGAGCGGATGAAGGTCGATTTCGGCATGGAGCAGGACAAGGGCCGACGCTTCGCGCTCTGGACCTTCATGTACATTCTCGGCTCGGCGCCCGACCTCGACGTCGCGTTCAAGACCGAGGACGAGCGCAATGCCGCGCGCGATTTCATGGACATGATGGCGCAGTTCGGCGCGGATTAGTCCCGCACGAAGTAGCTTGCCAGTTCGACATGGGTGGACCACCGGAACTGGCCGACCGGACGCAGCTCCACCAGCCGGAAGCCCGCTTCGATCAGCCGCGCCGCATCGCGCGACCAGCTTGACGGGTTGCAGCTGACATAGACCACGCGGCCGACTGTGGAATCGGCGATGCACTCCACCTGCTCGCGCGCACCGGCGCGCGGCGGGTCGAGCACGACGGCGGCGAAACGGCTCAACTCGTCGGGCTGGAGCGGGTTGCGGAACAGGTCGCGGTGGACGCTGAACACCGGCAGCTGTGCGCGGTCGGCGCCCGCCTTGCAGGCGAAGTGCACGTCGCGCGCGGCCTCGGCCGCCAGCACCTTGGTTTCCGGTCCGGCCAGCGCGAAGGCGAACGTCCCGAGGCCCGAGAACAGGTCGGCCACCGTGGGTGCGCCTGCCAGCCATTCGCGCGCCGCCCCTACCAGCGCCTCCTCGCCATCGAGCGTCGCCTGCAGGAACGTGCCCGGCGGGAACGGCACTTTCACACCGCCCCCCGCTTTCTGGCCGAGAGTGACGGTGACCGGCACCGGCTCCCAGACTGTCTCGAAGCCATAGCCGCCGTCCATCGTCAGGCGCGCCAGCTTGTGCTCGCGCGCGAAGTCCAGCATCGCCTCGGTGGCCGCAAGGCCCTCGGCGGTCAGGCCCTTGACGCCCAGGTCGATGCCCTGGTCCACCAGCGTCATCTCGATGTCGGCGGCCATGCGGGCCTGCTGCTTGCCGGGGACCGGCTTGCCGTGGCGCCCCTTCTTCGCCGGAGCCGCCTTGCCCATGGTGATGAGCAGCTTGCGCAAGGGACCGAGCAGCGCGACGATCTCGGGCACCAGGACCGGGCATTCCTCCAGTTCCACGAGCCGGTGCGACTTCGCCTCGCGGAACCCGATCACCACGCGCCCGCCCGAGCTTTCCGCCCGCAGCGATGCGCGGCGGCGGGAGTGCGGTGGCGAAAGGTGCGGCGCGGCGAGCAGCTCGGCACCCAGCTCCTGCGATGCCGAGGCATTGGCGACGCGGCCCTCGACGAAGGCGGTCAGGCTCTCCTCGTCCAGCTGCTGCAACTGGCACCCGCCGCAGCGACCGAAGTGGCGGCACGGCGGCTCGACGTGATGCGGCCCCCATTCGAGCGTGTCGTCGGCATGCAGCGTGTCGCCGGGCGCGGCGCCCCAGGCGAAGCGGCCGGACGCGGTGACGCCGTCGCCCTTGGAGGCGATGCGCAGGATTTCCTCGGATTCGGTCATGGTGCTCGCGCGTATGCCCACCCCCAGCCCCTGCCGCAAGCGGGAGGGGAGGAATTGAGGGCCAGCGCGCCCTGCCCGCTTGCCGGAAAGGCCGTGGAAGGGCCTTTCCTACAAGCACCCTGCCAGAGCCAGTGGCACTGCCGCCGCCAGTTGCCCTGCGGTAAACGCAGGCGGGCACAACCGCGCCGCCTCGCCGTGAAGCCACACCCCTTCGCAGGCCGCCGCGAAAGCCTCGACCCCGGTGGCCAGGCGGCTGGCGATCAGCCCCGCCAGCACGTCGCCGGTCCCGGCGGTGGAAAGCCAAGAACTTGCACGAGAGGCGCAGGCGATGCGACCGTCCGGCGCCGCGACCACCGTGTCCGGCCCCTTCGCCACGATCACCATCCCGCTTGCGACGGCCAGCGCCAGCGCCCTGTCGGGCCGGGTGCCCGCGCCATCGAGTGCGAATGCCCGCTCCAGCGCGACCAGTTCGCCCTCATGCGGGGTGGCGATCACCGGAGCGGCGCGCTCGGCAAGATGACGCGGGGCGAGCAATACCAACGCATCGGCATCGACCACCACCGGCACCGAATCCGCCAGCGCCACGGACAGCCGCTCGCGCGCGGCGGCATCGCGGCCGAGCCCCGGGCCGACCAGCACCGCCGTATTGCGATCGTCGGCCAGCACCTCGCTCAACGCGCCCTGATCGACCACGAGGTCGGCGGGCACGTTGCGCTTGCTCTCGGCAAAGAGCTTCACATAGCCCGCACCCGCGCCCTGTGCCGCGATCCCGGCGAGCACCGCCGCGCCCGGCATCGCTCCGCCGACGACAGCCAGCAACCCGCGCCGGTACTTGTGGGCATCGGCTGCCGGGGCTTGCACTTGCGGCCGGCAGATCGCCCGGGCGGCTCCCGCGACGGCGCCTGCACCGATGGACACACGCTGCAACCGCCCCATGCGGGCGCTGGCGGGCATCAGGTAATGCGCGAATTTCCAGGCGCCGAGCGCGATCGTCAGATCGTAGTCGGGCAGCCCCTCGCCCAGCACCATGCCGGAGTCGGACTGCACCCCGCTCGGCAGGTCCACCGCCACGCGGCGCGGGTGCGTTGCGGCGAGGCGCGTCAGCAAGGCAGCATGGTCCTGCGACAGCGGCCGGGTCAGCCCGGTGCCGAAGAGGCAGTCGACCAGCACTTCCCCGCCGATCCCGGCATCCGGCCCGAGCACCTCGCCGCCGAACAGGGCGCGGGCATTGCAGCAGGCGTCGGTGGCGGGCTCGCTCGCGGCGACAGCGACGACATGACCGCCCCGCTCGCGGATCGCCTCGGCAATGACGTAGCCGTCGCCGCCATTGTTGCCCGGGCCGCACAGAACCGTGACCCGGTGGCGACCGGCCATGCGCCAGATCCACTCGGCCGCGCCCCGTCCTGCGACCTGCATCAGTGCATCGACGCTGGAGCCAGCGTCGATCAGCGCCTGCTCTGCCTCCCGCATCTGGGTGGCGCTGAGGATCTGGCTATCGCGGGGCATCGTTCTTCACCGTAGCTGGAAAAAGATAGCGGTCAGTGCCGACCGAGACGTCGAGCCGCTCGCCGGCAAGACGGACCTTCGGCGGGGCCGCGCTGTCGATGGTCGTCACCCCTGTGCCGTCCCGCGTCACGGCGAAGCGGCGATAGGCCCCGTCCGGATGATGGACCACCAGCGTCAGCGCGCCGTCCCTCTCGACCCGCTCCACCGTGCAGGCTGGCCTGAGTTCCGGCTCGCCGCCGACGGCGCAGTCGATGTGCTCGCGCGCCAGGGCGACAGGGGACGGCTCCTCGCTACCCGAACAGGCGGCGAGCAGGAGGCAGGCAAGCGGCGCGAGCTTGACGGGCATGGTAAAGGTCATAGCCCCGCAAACGCGCGAGGCAAGATGAGGCTGCGACACTTCGGCAAGCCCAAGGCAAGCGGAAGTTGCGTAAACTTTCCGAACCCGCTCAGGCCGAGCTTGTCGAAGCCCCTCGTCGCACGCCGAAATGTGGGCTGTTCACGACCAGCGCTCCCGGATCAGATCCGGGACGACGGATCAGCCCCGCTTGAGCTGCGTCACGTCACGCACCGCGCCGCGCGCCGCGCTGGTGGTCATCGCCGCATAAGCCTGCAACGCCGCCGAGACCTTGCGCGGACGCGGGTGCACCGGCGACCATGCCGCGTCACCGCGCGCTTCCTGCTGGGCACGGCGATGGCTGAGCACTTCGTCCGAGACCATCAGGTTGATGGTGCGGCCGGGGATGTCGATCTCGATCGTATCGCCGTTCTCGACGAGGCCGATCTCCCCACCTTCCGCCGCCTCGGGCGAGGCATGGCCGATCGAGAGGCCCGAGGTGCCGCCCGAGAAGCGCCCGTCGGTGAGGAGCGCGCAGGCTTTGCCGAGGCCCTTCGACTTCAGGTAGCTGGTCGGGTAGAGCATTTCCTGCATGCCCGGCCCGCCGCGCGGCCCTTCGTAGCGGATCACCACCACGTCACCCGCCGCGACCTGTCCGCCAAGGATGCCCGCCACGGCGGCATCCTGCGATTCGTAGACGCGCGCGGTGCCGGTGAACTTGAGGATCGAATCGTCCACGCCCGCCGTCTTCACGATGCAGCCGTCGCGCGCGATGTTGCCGTAGAGCACGGCAAGGCCGCCGTCCTGGCTGAAAGCGTGCTCCTTGGAGCGGATGACGCCGTTCTCGCGGTCGAGGTCCAGCGATTCCCAGCGGCGCGACTGGCTGAAGGCAGTCTGCGTCGGCACGCCGCCCGGTGCCGCCTTGAAGAATTCCTGCACCGACGGCTCGTTGGTGCGGCTGATGTCCCAGCGGTTGAGCGCATCGCCCAGCGTCCGGGCATGAACCGTCGGCAGATCGGTGTGGAGCAGGCCCGCGCGGTCCAGCTGGCCGAGGATAGCCATGATGCCGCCGGCGCGATGGACGTCCTCCATGTGCACGTCGTTCTTCGCCGGGGCGACCTTCGAGAGGCACGGCACCTTGCGGCTCAGGCGGTCGATGTCGGCCATCGTGAAGTCAACGCCCGCCTCAGCGGCGGCAGCCAGCAGGTGCAGCACGGTATTGGTCGAGCCGCCCATCGCGATGTCGAGGCTCATGGCGTTCTCGAACGCCTTGAAGCTGGCGACATTGCGCGGCAGCACGCTTTCGTCCTCCTGCTCGTAATAGCGCTGGCACAGGTCCACCGCGAGGCGGCCGGCCTCGAGGAACAGGCGCGCGCGATCGGAGTGGGTCGCCAGCGTCGAGCCGTTGCCGGGCAGCGAAAGGCCCAGTGCTTCGGTCAGGCAGTTCATCGAGTTGGCGGTGAACATGCCCGAGCACGACCCGCAGGTCGGGCAGGCGGAACGCTCGATCGCCTTCACTTCCTCGTCGGTGTAGCTCTCGTCGGCGGCGGCGACCATGGCGTCCACCAGGTCGAGCGCGGTTTCCTTGCCGCGCAGCACCACCTTGCCCGCTTCCATCGGCCCGCCCGAAACGAACACGACCGGGATATTGATGCGCATCGCGGCCATCAGCATACCGGGCGTGATCTTGTCGCAGTTGGAGATGCAGACCATCGCGTCGGCGCAGTGGGCGTTGACCATGTATTCGACGCTGTCGGCGATGAGGTCGCGGCTGGGCAGCGAATAGAGCATGCCGTCATGGCCCATGGCGATGCCGTCATCGACCGCGATAGTGTTGAATTCCTTGGCGACGCCGCCCGCCGCCTCGATCTCGCGCGCGACCAGCTGGCCGAGGTCCTTGAGGTGGACGTGGCCGGGCACGAACTGCGTGAACGAGTTCACCACCGCGATGATCGGCTTGCCGAAGTCCCCGTCCTTCATGCCCGTCGCGCGCCAGAGCCCGCGCGCACCCGCCATGTTGCGGCCGTGAGTCGAGGTGCGTGAACGAAGGGCGGGCATTGTCGGAACTCCGATTAGTCATGGGCGCACGAGTTTTCGCGCTGTGTTGGAGCCGCCCCTACACGGTGATTGATTTCAATTCAACGTGAGTTTTTGCAATTATATTTCATGCGAGTTTTTCGACGACCGCCGCGCAGAGCTGCTTCATCACGTCCGCCCACTCCGCCTGCCCCGCTTCCTCGGCGATGAGGTCCTGGCGGATCTCGATGCTTAGATACGCGAGCCCGTTCGGCTCGGCATGGCGGTTCATCGAGGCGTTGAGCAGCTTGCCCGAATAGGGCTCCTGATCGCCGGTGACGAAGCCCTGCGCCTCCAGCCAGGGAATAGCGATGCGCGCGGCGCGCTCGTCCTCGTTGTACAGCACGCCGACCTGCCACGGGCGCGGCTTGGTGCAGGTGGCGAGGCCCGGCGTGAAGCTGTGCAGCGAGAGGATCAGCGCGGGGGGCGTGGCCTCAAGCTGGGCGGACAGGGCATCGTGGTAGGGGTCGAAGAACCGGTCCACCCGCGCCTGCCGCTCCTCGGGCGTCAGGACATTGCCCGGGATCACGTAGCCGTCGCTGATCTCGGGCATCATGCCCGGGACGTCGTGCTTGCGGTTGTAGTCGCACACGAGCCGGCTGACGTTGCCGAGCCAAGCGGCCGTTCCGTCCTCCACCATACGTTCGGCGATGGCGGCCACGCCGATGTCGATGGCGATGTGTTCGTCCAGCAGCGCATCCTCGATGCCGAGGTCGATGTCATCGGGCACGCGGTTGGAGGCATGGTCCGATACGACCAGAACGCCGCCCGAAACGGGCGTGCCGAGCAGGCGGTGGAATTCGGTTTCCAATTCAGACCTCCGATCTTGCCGGATCGACCTTACCGCAACTTGCCCTGCATTTGCCACCAGTGCGGGTGAGTCCCAGCCAGCTTATCCGCCGCCGCCTGCGCCTGGCCCACGGTATCGTAAAGCGCGAAGCACGTCGCGCCCGAGCCCGACATGCGCGCCAGGAACGGCGCGGTGGCGCGCAAGGCTGCGAGCACATCGGCCACCGCAGGGCAGATCGCGATGGCCGGAGCCTCGAGATCGTTACGCCCCTCGAGAGCGATCGCACGAACGGAACCGGTGGGCATTGCGCCGCGATCGACGCCGTCCCATGCCTTGAACACAGGCCCGGTCGGCACCGCCTCGCGCGGGTTGACCAGCAGTACAGGGGCGCCCGTCAGGTCGCTCTCGACGGGGTGGAGATCGGTGCCGGTGCCGGTGCCGATACAGGTGGTGGACAGCACGCAGGCGGGCACGTCAGCGCCCAGCTTCGCGGCGCGCAACCGCCAGTCGTCGGGGAGACCCGCGCTGCGCTCGACCATGCGGAACACCGCGCCCGCATCGGCCGAACCACCGCCGAGACCCGCCGCGACAGGAAGGCGCTTTTCGAGATCGACGGCCCAGCCCGTTTCACGCGGCAACGTCGTCAGTGCCTTGGCGACGATGTTGCCGAAGGGGTCCTCGATCAGCTGCGCGAACTCGCCGTGGGTGGCGAGGCTGTCGGCTGCGGCGGGCGTGGCGCGAAGCCGGTCGCCGTCATCGACGAAGGCGAACAGCGTTTCGAGTTCGTGATACCCGTCCTCGCGGCGACGACGGACATGCAGCGCAAGGTTGATCTTGGCGTAGGCGATTTCGTTCACCCGCCATCCTCCCCCTCTGGGGGAGGGGGACCATCCGCAGGATGGTGGAGGGGCACAGGCCGCACCTTCTGCTTTCGCTGCAAGCGCTCCCGGCAGACCTCGACAATGCGCACAATCGCCACGTTCACATTCTCCAGCACGACCTTCGCGGGAACGCGCAATGTCGCCACTCCCTGCGAACGCAGGAAGTGCGAGCGAGCCGCGTCCCCGTCTGCTGCGCGCATAGAGTCGTGCGCGAAACCGTCAACCTCGATGGCGAGAGAAGCAGCGGCGCAGTAGAAGTCGAGGATGAAGTTTCCCGCCGGATGCTGGCGACGGAACTTGAAGTCTGCGGGGCGCTTGCGCAGTTCGCGCCACAGTAGGACTTCGGGCAGCGCCATCTCGCTGCGCAGCTTGCGGGCGAGTTTTACGCTGCGGCGCGGGCCTGTGATCATGCGCGGAGGCTATCGGGATAGAGGTTACGTGACGTGTTAAATTCGCGTCACGTAAGCCGCCTGTGCCCCTCCACCACCCTGCGGGTGGTCCCCCTCCCCCGATGGGGGAGGATTTACATATTCGGGTAGTTCGGGCCGCCGCCGCCTTCGGGCGTGACCCATTCGATGTTCTGGGTCGGGTCCTTGATGTCGCAGGTCTTGCAGTGGACGCAGTTCTGCGCGTTGATCTGCAGCTTCGGACCATCCCCCGCATCGAGGAACTCGTAGACCCCCGCCGGGCAGTAGCGTGCCTCAGGCCCCGCGTAGACCGGCAGGTTCACCGAAGTCGGGATGCTCGGATCCTTCAGCTTGAGATGGACCGGCTGGTCTTCCTCATGGTTGGTGAAGGAGTACGACACGCTGGTCAGGCGATCGAAGCTGATGACGCCGTCGGGCTTGGGATAGGCGATCGGCTTGTACAGGTCGGCGCGCTGCGTTTCCGACGCATCGGTGTGATGCTTCATCGGCTTGGCGAGGCCGAAGCCGAACAGCGTGCGCAGCCACATGTCGGCGCCCGCGAGGATCGTGCCCAGCTCGCCGCCCCACTTCGCCACCATCGGCTCGGCGTTCTGGACGAGCTTGAGTTCCTTGGCGATCCAGCTGGAGCGCACCGCATCGTCGTAGTCCTGCAGGGTGTCCTGCTCACGACCGGCCTTGATGGCGGCGGCGATCGATTCGGCCGCCAGCATGCCGCTCTTCATCGCCGTATGGGTGCCCTTGATGCGCGGCACGTTGACGAAGCCCGCCGAGCAGCCTGCCAGCACGCCGCCGGGGAACGCCAGTTGCGGCACCGACTGCCAGCCGCCCTCGTTGATCGCGCGCGCGCCATAAGCGACGCGCTTGCCGCCTTCGAGGATCGCGCGGATTTCCGGGTGCTGCTTCCAGCGCTGGAATTCCTCGAACGGGTAGATGTACGGGTTCTTGTAATCGAGGGCGGTCACGAAGCCCAATGCCACCTGGTTGTTGGCCTGATGGTAGAGGAAGCCGCCGCCCCAGGCGTCGTTCTCGCTCATCGGCCAGCCCTGGGTGTGGATCACGCGGCCGGGGACGTGCTTGTCCGCCGGGATGTCCCACAGTTCCTTGATGCCGATGCCGTAGATCTGCGGCTGGCTGTTCGCCTCGAGATCGTACTTCGCCTTGAGGCGCTTGGTCAGGTGACCGCGCGCGCCTTCGCAGAACACGGTGTACTTGCCCAGCAGGTTCATGCCCGGCTGGAAGTCGCCCTTGGGATTGCCCTCGCGGTCGACGCCCATGTCGCCGGTCTGCACGCCGATCACGGCGCCGTTGTCGTCATAGAGGATCTCGGCGGCGGGGAAGCCGGGGAAGATCTCGATCTCCAGCGCCTCGGCCTGCTCGGCCAGCCAGCGGCACAGGTTGCCCAGCGAACCGGTGTAGTTGCCCTTGTTCGACATGAAGGGCGGCTGGATCACGTGCGGAAGGGCAAACTTGCCCTTTTTGGTCAGATGCCAGTGCCAGTTGTCGGTGACGGGAGTCTCGGCCAGCGGGCAGCCGTCCTCGCGCCAGGTGGGCAGCAGTTCGTCGAGCGCCTTGGGATCGATCGTCGCGCCCGACAGGATGTGCGCGCCGATCTCCGAGCCCTTCTCCAGCACGCAGACCTGCAGTTCCGGGTCCACCTGCTTGAGGCGGATCGCGGTCGCCAGACCGGCAGGTCCACCGCCGACGACGACAACGTCGTAAGGCATCTCTTCGCGTTCGATCATGGTAGCCCCGTGCATTCTTTTCGTGTTTAGTCGAGCGATTAAATTCACGAATGCCTTGATTGCTCCCGCGCATAAGGTCAAGACCCGCGCGATGGATCAACCGCCAAATCCGCAATTTCTGGACGATATCACAGGTGCGCTCGACTGGTGGCGGGACGCCGGGGTGGACTGCGACTTCCTCGACGAGCCGGTCGAATGGCTCGCGCCGCCCGAACAGGAAGGCGCCCCGCCGCCCCGCCGCCGCCCGGAACCCAAGCCCGATCCGGATGCTCCCGCGCCGCCCGCGAAGCTCGATCCCGCCAGCCTGCCCGCCGATCTCGCGGCCTTTTCGCCGTGGTGGCTGAGCGAGCCGCTGCTGTGCGAAGGCGGCCCCGCTGCGCGCGTCGCACCGCACGGCAAGGCCGGTGCCGAGCTGATGATCGTGGTCGAGGAACCCGAAGCCGAGGACAGCGAAACCCTGCTCTCCGGGCAGCACGGCAAGCTGCTCGACGCCATCCTTACCGCGTTCGGCACCGGGCGCGAGGACGTTTACCTTGCCAGCGCCCTGCCCCGCCACACACCGGGCGCGGATTGGGCCGCGATGAGCGAGCGCGGAATCGGGCAGGTTCTGCGGCATCACGTGAGTTTGGTGGCTCCTAAGAGGCTGTTTGTCCTTGGTGGAAACGTCCTGCCGCTAATCGGCCACGAATCGCCGCATCGGCCTGCCATGTTAAGGACTTTCGATCATGAAGGGGGATCGATACCCCTGCTCGCCTCCTGGGCGCTGCCTGCCTTGCTCGCGCAGCCGCGTGCAAAGCCGGTGCTCTGGAGGGCCTGGTTGGAATGGACCGCGTCCTGAGAGATGCGGCCATCGGTCAGCCGGAGCATGTGGATCGCACAGGATCGCGGGGAATACCTTTGAAACGACTTATCAGGGCCGGACTGTTGACGGGTGCGTGCATAGCCGCCTCCGTGTCTGCGGCACCGGCCTTTGCAAACAGCGCTGCGGTCGATTACTTCCGCACCCGCGCCGACCGTACTGCGGTTCCCTCGCTGCTCAGCCAGGATGATCGCACGTATTACAAGGCCATGTTCGACGCGATCGACGCGAAGGACTGGTCGACGGTCCAGAAGATGCTGGCCGACCGTCCTGACGGTCCGCTCCACCAGCAGGCCCGCGCCGAATACTATCTCGCTTCCGGCTCTCCCAAGATCGAGCTGAACGACCTGCAGAGCTGGCTGTCGCAGGGTGCCGAACTTCCCGGTGCCGACCAGATCAGCCGCCTCGCCCTGAAGCGCGGCGCAACCGCGGTTCCGCAGCTTCCCACCGAGCAGAGCTTCGCCCGCCTGCCGACCATCGCCAAGCGCGTCCGCCCCTCCTCGATCAACGACGGCACGATGCCCGCAGGCATCGCCAACGGCATCAACGACCGCATCAAGAACGACGACCCGATGGGCGCGCGCCTGCTGCTCGACGGGATCGACGCCAACCTCTCGCCCTCCTCGCAGGCCGAGTGGCGCCAGAAGGTTGCCTGGAGCTTCTACATCGAGAACCAGGACGCAAACGCCTACCAGATGGCGCAGATCGCCGCGCTGGGCCAAGGTCCGTGGGTGGGCGAGGCGTGGTGGACCGCCGGGCTTGCCGCATGGCGCCTGGGCGATTGCGACGGCGCGGCCGACGCCTTCGGCAAGGCGGCCAAGTCCTCCGATAACGCCGAACTGACCGCCGCCGCGCATTACTGGAACAGCCGCTCGCTGGTCCGCTGCCGCAAGCCCGAGCAGGCCGGCGCCGCGCTGCGCCTCGCCGCCGCGCGCGACGAGACGCTCTACGGGATGCTGGCCGCCGAACAGCTCGGCCTCAAGTTGCCCGAGCAGCACGCCGCCGCCGACTTCACGCAGGCCGACTGGCAGGCCCTGCGCGCCAGCCCCAATGTCCGCACCGCCGTCGAACTCGCGGAAATCGGCAAGGATGGCCTCGCCGACGAAGTGCTGCGCCATCAGGCGCGCATCGGCGATGCCTCCCAATATGCGCCGCTGACCCGCCTCGCCCGCGATCTCGGCCTGCCCGGCACCCAGCTGTGGATGGCCTACAACGCCCCTTACGGCGGAAAGCCCGAGCCGGCCACCCGCTTCCCGACTCCGAAGTGGACTCCGGTCGGCGGCTGGAAGGTCGATCCCGCCCTCGTTTACGCGCACACGCTGCAGGAATCGGTGTTCCGCGCCAGCGCGGTCAGCCCGGCGGGCGCACGCGGCCTGATGCAGATCATGCCCGCCGCCGCGCAGGACCATGCGGACTCGCTGGGTTACAATGGCAATGCCTCGGATCTCAACAAGCCGGAGGTCAACCTCGCCTTCGGCCAGCGCCACCTCGAGACGCTGAAGAACGATCCCGGCACGCAGGGGCTGCTGCCCAAGGTCATGGCCGCCTACAACGCCGGTCCGCTGCCGGTGCGCCGCTGGAACACCGAAGTGAACTGCCAGGGCGATCCGCTGCTGTGGATCGAATCGCTCCCCTATTGGGAGACGCGCGGCTACGTGAACATTGTGATGCGCAATTACTGGATGTACGAGCGTCAGGCGGGCGGCCCTTCGGAGAGCCGCATGGAACTGGTGCAGGGCATGTGGCCGACGTTCCCGGGCCTCTCGGGATCGCAAGGCGTGCGCATGGCCTCGAATGGAGCGATCCTGCGTGGCAATCGACCTTGAGCGTACTTTCAAGCCCATCAACATCGCACTGCTGACAGTTTCCGATACCCGCACCGCCGAGAACGACACGTCTGGCGACATCCTCGCCCAGCGCATCGTCGATGCCGGGCACCGGCTGGCCCGCCGCACGATCGAGCGGGACGATGCCGACCGGATCGCCGAACTGTTCAACGAATGGATCGACGATCCCCGGGTCGATGCGATCATCTCCACCGGCGGCACCGGCCTCACCGGCCGCGACGTCACGCCGGAGGCGCTGGGCAAGCTCGGCGGCCGGGAGATTCCGGGCTTCGGCGAACTGTTCCGCTGGCTCAGCTACAAGACCATCGGCACGTCCACGGTGCAGAGCCGCGCCATGGCCGTCGTCGCGCGCGGGACTTACCTGTTCGCACTACCGGGCTCCAACGGCGCGGTGAAGGACGGCTGGGACGGCATCCTCGCCGAACAGCTCGACAGCCGCAACCGCCCCTGCAACTTCGTGGAACTGATGCCGCGTCTCACCGAGACGTGACCGGTTACGCGCCGAACAGCGGCAACCTGGCGGCCTCCGCCTCGCTCAACGCGATGCCGAAAAGGCCCTGCAAGGTCACGGCATAGTCGGCCGCATCGACGACCTCGCGCATTTGCGTTGCCCCCTCGCGATGGATGCGCAGGGATCGTTCGCTCAACGCCGCAAAGCCGTCCGGCAAGACCACGCTGGCAACATGAAGCGTGGTGAAGCGCGTGTCGGGCCGGGTCGAGGTCCAGTGGTTCGAGAGTTCCAGATCGGCGGGCACGACCTCGGCCAGATCGAAAAGATATTGCGGCTGCCAATCGCCGTGCGGCGCCGGTCGACCATCGGTGGCCTCCACCGGTCCGGCGCGTTCGAGCAGCCATTCGTCCCCGATCCGGCGCAGGCGATGCGCCGCACCGTCGGGTGTCAGCGCTTCGGCGCCGTGCTCCAGCGGCAAGGGCGGCACATAGCTGCCTCCGAAACCGGCATCTGCGATCCAGGGCCGTCCCGGTTCCGCCTCGACGAGCAGCAGCACATGCGTGCGCGGCGGGGTCGGGGCATCCTCGGCCAGCCCCATGTACACGCGCGCCAGCAGCGGACGGTTCACCATTCCCAGCGCCGCCAGCACATCGCCATAAAGCCGGTTCTGCTCGAAGCAGTATCCGCCCCGCCCCTGCACCACGAGCTTGTCGAAGACGCTCGCCGCATCGATGCGGATGCCCCTACCCAGCGGAATATCGAGGTTCTCGAAGCCGATCGACTGCCGGTGCGCGCGCTGCAGAACGGCCAGCCCTTGCGGATCGGCGGCAGGCGCGCGGGAAAGTCCGATGCGGGCGAGGTAGCGATCGATATCCATGGCGTGCGCCCTAGCCGCTCCCACGCAGCGTGGGCAAGCCTGTGGATAAAGCGGTGATATAGTGCGCAGAAGTTGGGCATGATGCGGGATAACATCGTCTGGCGTCTCTTCACCTCCACGTAACCTCCCCCGGCTATGCCGCCTGCAGACCACAGAGGCAGGCCACAGCGGAGGTGACGTGAACGAGACCGGTGCAAGACCGCCCGCCCGATGGCTGCCGCCCGGCTTGTGCGGCAGCGTGGTGGCCTTGAGCGCGCTGCTGATCGCGCATCATGTCATGGAGTTCGTCGCGGTCCTGCGCGAAGGCGTGGGCAAGGCGGCGCTGACGCTAGATTTCCGCACCTACATGTGCGGCGCGGCGAACCTGAGCACGCCCTACGATATCTGCCACAATGGCGAGTTCGTGAGCGGCTTCGTCTATCCGCCACCCTCGCTGATCTACTTCAACATGCTGTCGCGCCTGCCGATCGACACGGCGTTCCTGATCCATACCGCATTGTGCGTCGCCGTGCTGGCGATGGCCGCATGGATGGCGATGCGGCTGATCGACGGTCCGCGCCTTGCCACCAGTGCTGCGCTGTTCGCCGCGCTGGCGATCGCGCCCATCGGCACCTCGCTGGCGGCCGGGCAGGTCAATATCCTGCTCATGGGCGCGGCAGTGGCCGGCATGTACTGCGCGGCGCGAGGCAAGCCCGCAGGCGCGGGAATCGCCATCGCGCTGGGATTCTGGCTCAAGATCTATCCCGGCCTCGTCCCCGCGCTGTTCCTGACGCCGCGCAAGTGGCGCGCCGCCCTTGCCACCGTGATCGCCAGCGCGGGGTTCGCGCTGCTCGGCCTGCTCTGGGCTGCGCCGGGGCTCTATGCACAATACTTCCTCGAACTGCTGCCCCATGCACAGGCCTACACGATGCCCGGCGTCGCACAGTCGCTGGCGGGCATCGCCACGCATGTGGAAGCCGGGGGCGGGCAGCCGGTGCTGCACTTCGTGCCGATACCCGAGGCCGTGCAACTCGCATCGAAAGCGCTGCTGGCCTTGGGAATTCTCGCGGCAATGGCGCACGGCGCGATCACCCGCGAAGCCCGCCCGCTCGACAGCCTGAACCTGCTCATCTGCGCCTCGCTCGTCGCCGCACCTAATTCGTGGGGCTATCACTACGCGCTGATATTCCCGGTGATCCTGGCGGCCCTTGCGCAGACGCTGGCAGCACCGCATCCACTGCGCACCCCGCTGATCCTTGCCTGCTGGCTGGCGCTGGTGATCCCGGCGTGGACGGACCCGCCGCACCTGCTGGGACAATACCCGCTGCTCAACGTGCCTTTCCGGGGTCGCTATGCCCTGGTCGCGGTCGTGCTGGCAGGCCTGATCGCGTGGGATGCGCGCGCAGGCAAGATTGCCGCCGCCCCCGGCTCGCGCTAGCCTGCCTGCCAGGCAGCAGGGAGCCACCGGACGAATGCAGGACTTGCACGTACTTGCCGAAGCGATCGGCCTGCAACGGATCTGGTGGGACGTCGACGGCAAGGAGCAGGTCGTCACCGACACGTCCCTGCGTACGATAGCGGCCGCGCTCGGCTACCCGGCCGATACCGCCGCCGAAGTCGCCGCCAGTCTTGCCCGGATCGAAGCAGAGGCCGCAGCGCCTCCGGCGATGATCGTCATCGACGTGGGCACCGCAACGCCCCTGCCGCCTAGCCTCGCAGGCGCCGAGATCACGCTCCCGGACGGATCGATGCACCGCCTCGACACCGCGCACTGGACGCTGCCCGCCATCGACACCCCGGGCTATTGCCCGCTCTCCATCAACGGGCGGGACCTGACGCTGGCGGTCGCGCCGCGCGCTTGCCCGACAGTCGCGTCCCTCGGCAAAGGCAGGATCTGGGGACCGGCAATCCAGATCCCGGCCCTGCGCGGCGAGCGGCCGGGGCCTTTCGGGACGTTCGGCGAACTGGCGCAGGCCGTCGAGATCTTCGCCGCGCAAGGGGCGGACGCTCTCGCGATCAATCCGGTCCACGCCCTCTTCGCGGGATATGGACGCGACTTCAGCCCCTATTCGCCCTCCAGCCGCCTTTACCTGAACGGCGCGATGGGCGATCCGGCCCTGCTGGGCCTGCCGCCCCTGCCTGCCGACGCGCAAGACGGTGGGCCGCTGATCGACTGGGAAATGGCTCTCCCGCGCCGCCTCGCCCAGATGCGCGCGCTGTTCGCCGGTCTCGACGCGGCGACACGCGAACGCATCGCACGGGATAACGCCGCCGAGGGCAAAGGCTTGCAGCGCCAGGCGCTCTACGATGCGCTCGACACGCATTTTCGCGCGCAGGGCGCAAAAGGCTGGCAGGACTGGCCTGCGCAGTTCCACGATCCCGATGGCGAAGCCGCGGCGACTTTCGCGCGGGCCAATGCCGCCGAAGTGGAGTTCCACCTCTTCACGCAATGGCTGGCGCGCAAAAGCCTTGGCGAAGTGCAGCGCCGCGCGCGCGCCGCAGGCATGGCGGTCGGGCTGCTGGCGGACCTCGCGGTCGGCGTCCACACCGGCGGCGCCGACGCATGGGCGATGGGCCATGCCCTGTTGCAAGACCTCACCATCGGCGCACCACCGGACCCGCTGGGACCGCTCGGCCAGAACTGGATGCTCACCGGCTTCTCTCCGCGCGGCCTCGTGCGCAGCGGCTATGCGCCGTGGATCGCGACGATCCGCGCGGCACTGTCCACCGCAGGCGCCCTGCGAATCGACCATGCCTTCGGCCTCGCGCGGCTATGGGTCGTACCAAAGGGGCAGCCGTCCAATGCCGGCGCCTACCTCCATTATCCCTTCCGGGATCTCCTGCGCCTAGTGACGCTGGAAGCGCATCTGGCAGGCGCACTGATAATCGCGGAAGACCTCGGCACGATGCCGCAGGGCTTCGGCGCGGCGATCACCGGCCACGGAATGCTCGGCATGCGCGTTCTGTGGTTCGAGCGGGCGGCGGACGACGGCTTCATCGGCGCAGCGGACTACGATGCGCAGGCCGTGGCGATGACGGGCACGCATGATACCCCGACGGTGGCCGGCTGGTGGACCGGCCGTGACCTGCAATGGGCGCAGCGCCTCGGCCGCCTTCCCGAAGACACGACCATGGACGAAGCCGAGGCGCGGCGGGCGTGGGATCGGGGCCTGCTCTGGGCATCGCTGACGCATGACGCCGCACCGCGCCCCTCGCCCGACGATCCCGCCCCGGTGGTCGAGGCAGCCCTGCGGCACATCGGTGCCGCGCCGTGCAGCATCGCTATCGCGCCGTTGGAGGATCTTCTCGCCGAGCCGGAGCAACCCAACCTGCCCGGCACCATAACCGAGCATCCCAACTGGCGGCGTCGCCTGAATGCCCCTCTGCCGGAACTGCTCGCCGATCCGGCGACCGCCGCGCGGGTACAGACGCTGGACAAGGCGCGCAGGGAACGGCCTAGCTCCTGAACGTTCCCTGCATCAGGTAGCCGCGATCCAGTTGCCCGAGCCGCGTCACGCCAACCATCGCCATCGCCACGTCGATCTCGTTGGCGAGCAGGTCTATGGCATGCCTTGCGCCCTGCTCGCCCCCGGCCGCACAGCCGTAGAGCGTCGCGCGGCCCACCAGCACCGCCTTCGCGCCGATCGCCAGCGCCTTGATCACGTCCGCCCCGCGCCGCACGCCGCTGTCGAACAGTACAGTGGTACGATCCCCGACGGCATCGACGATCGCCGCCAGCACATCGATTGCGGGAGGCGAACTGTCGAAATTGCGCCCGCCGTGGTTCGACACCGCGATGCCGTCTACCCCCCGATCGATCGCGATGCGCGCATCCTCGGCGCTCAGCACGCCTTTCACGACCAGCTTGCCCGGCCAGCGGCGACGCAACTGCGCAACGTCGTCCCAGCACACCGAGGCGGAATTCGCCACCCGACTGACGGTGCCGGTCAGCTTGACGCCGACCTCGCGCGGATAATTGGCGAACTGCGGCAGCCCGCCTTCGAGATAGTAGCGGCAGATCACGGAGGCGAACCACGAAGGCCGCTTCAGGAAATCCGACACCAGCGTCGCGTTCGGGCGGATCGGGTTGGACATGCCCGCCCGCTTGTTGAACTCGCGCAGCGGCCACATCGGAGTATCGACCGTCAGCACCAGAACTTCCGCCCCGTTCTCATGCGCGGCTTCGACGACCTGCCAGGACAGATCGCGCCGCTCCCACAAGTACATCTGCATCCAGTGCCCGGCGGTGGCGCACTTCGCTATCTCGGCGAAACTGGTCGTCGAGCTCGTCGTCTGCGTGAAGGGGATGCCCGCCGAGGCCGCCGCGCGTGCGATCGCACGCTCGCCACGGTGCCAGAGCAGATCGGATACGCCCGTCGGCGCGATCACCAGCGGCAGCGGCTGACGGCGCCCGAACAGCTCGATCCCGGCCGAACGTTCTGCGACATCGCGCAGGGTACGAGGCAGAAGCTGGACCGCCTGCAGCGCCGCGACGTTGCGCTCGATCAGCAGATCGTCCTCGGTCCCACGCTCGATGAACTCCCAGATCGCGCGCGGCAGGCGGCGCTTCGCCAGTGCCCGGACTTGCGCGATGTTGTGGGCCTTCTTCGCGATACCCGCCATCACAGCCCTAGGTTTTCGCGGAAAGTCGTACCCTCGTACTCGGTCCGGTAGACACCGTTCCTCTGGAGGATCGGCACAACCTGATCGACGAAATCCGTCACCGAACTGGCCATGACCGTCGGCGTCACGTTGTAGCCATAGCAGCCGGTCTCGCGCCAGATACGCTCCATTTCGGCGGCAACCTGCTCGGGCGTGCCGACGATCTGTGGCTTGCCCACCGCAAGACCCCAGCGGATCGCCACTTCACGCAAGGTCAGAGGCTTGTCGTCCTCGATGTTGGCGAAAGCCTTCATCAATCCCTGCGAGGCCTGCGTCTCAATCTCGGCGAGCGGCTGGTCGAGGTCCATCCCGGCGAAATCCACGCCCATCGTGCCAGAAAGCCGCGCGAGGCAGCCGTCGATCGGCAGCTTCTCGACAAGATCGGCCAGCTTGCGTTTCGCCTCTTCCTCGGTGCCGCCGACGATGGGCTGGATGCCGAAGCTGACGCCGGGCGTTGCCTTACCCGCTGCCTGCGCGGCCTCGGCCAGATTGCCCATGAAGCGCTTCATCCCCGCGACATTGGGCTGGATCGAAAACACGACGTCGGCATGGCTCACCGCGAATTGCTGCCCGCGCCCGGAACTGCCCGCCTGAAACAGCACCGGGTGCCCCTGCGGCGAAGGCGGCACCGGCGCGACGGTCTGGCAGGAGAAGAACTCGCCCGCGTGGTCGATGAATTCGACCTTCGCGGGGTCGGCGAATACCCCTGCCTCCCGATCGGCCAGGATCGCCCCCGGCTTCACCGAGTTCCAGAGCTTGTAGCAGACCTCCATGTATTCGTCGGCGCGATCGTAGCGGCGATCGTGGTCAAGTTGCTGGAGCCCGAGCGCGCGATGCTCGCCGCGTAAATGCCCGGTGACGATGTTCCAGCCGACGCGGCCGCCCGAAAGGTAGTCGATAGTCCCCAGCTGCCGCACGATCGTCCATGGCTGGTAGGCGCTGGTCGACATCGTCGTCGCCAGCCCGAGGTGCGTGGTCACTGCCGCCAGTGCGGAGAGCAGCACGACGGGGTCCAGCGATGGCCAGCACACGCCGTACTTCACCGCGTCCTCGTGGCTGTCGCGGTAGCGGTCGAAAACACCGGGCGTGTCGGCGAAGAACATGCCGTCGAAGCGACCACGCTCGAGTGTCCGCGCAAGATCCTGCCACACCCTGAGGTTGTGCAGCGCGTCGAGGCGGTTATCGCCCGGCTGCGCCCAGCTCAGCACGGTGTGGTTGATGGGCGAATTGATCAGGAAGCTGACCAGATGGATGTGCTTGCTCATGCGTGTGCCTCTCCTGCCCGCCTGATGGAGCGGGCAGAGAGAGGTCGCAAGATCAATGTATACACTAAGTGAGCAACAAGCAGCGTGATGCGCGAAATTCAGCCAAAGCTGGAAAGTATCATATCCAATTCATCGCCGGAGCGTATCGCCGTCCCGAATCAAGTCCGGGATAACGTATGGCTCAGGTAATCACGTCCGGAGCCGTGCGCACGGTATGCGCGACGATCCCGGCGATTTCTTCGGCGGCGGCGATCTGGTGCTCCAGCATCGCCGAAGTCTCCGCATCGAGGTTACCGAAGCGCGGCTCGTAGCGCTCGAGGTACAGACGCAAGGTCGCGCCCTGCGTACCGGTGCCCGAAAGGCGGAAGACGATGCGGCTGCCGTCCTCGAACAGCACCCGGATGCCCTGGTTGGCGCTGACCGAGCCATCCACCGGATCGGTATAGGAAAAGCTGTCCGCATGGCTGACGGTCAACGGCCCGAACACCTTGCCCGGCAGAGTGCCGAGCTGCGCCTTGAGGCCATCCATCAGCGCATTGGCGCCTTCTGTGGCGATACCCTCGAAGTCGTGCCGCGCGTAATAGTTGCGGCCGTAGCGCGCCCAGTGCTCCCGCGCGAGGTCGTCGACACTGATCCCGCGCACCGCGAGGATGTTGAGCCAGAGCAGCACCGCCCAGAGCCCGTCCTTCTCACGCACATGGTCGGAGCCGGTGCCCGCGCTCTCCTCGCCGCAGATGGTGACCTTGCCCGCATCGAGCAGGTTGCCGAAGAACTTCCACCCGGTAGGCGTCTCGAACACCGGCACGCCCAGCCCTTCGGCGACGCGGTCGGCCGCGCCGCTGGTCGGCATGGAGCGGGCGATTCCCGCCAGCCGCCCGCGATAGGCTGGCGCGATCTCGATATTGGCGGCCAGCATCGCCAGCGAATCCGACGGCGTGATGAAGCGCCCCCGCCCGATGATGAGGTTGCGATCCCCGTCCCCGTCCGACGCCGCGCCGATGTCCGGCGCATCCTCGGACATCATGAGATCGTAGAGTTCCTTCGCATGGATCAGGTTGGGATCGGGATGGTGCCCGCCGAAATCCTCCAGCGGTACGCCGTTGACCACCGTGCCTGCAGCGAAGCCGAGGCGGCGTTCGAGAATCTCGACCGCGTAAGGGCCGGTGACCGCGCTCATCGAATCCATGCGCATGGTGAAGCCCGATGCGACGACCTTGCGGATCGCGTCGAAGTCGAACAGTTCCTCCATGAGGTCGGCGTAATCCGCGACGGGGTCAATCACCTCGACGGTCATGCCCGCCACCTGCACTTCGCCGATGGCGTCGAGACCGATGTCAGGCGTCTCCACCGTGAGCCAGCGGTCGATCGTCTTCGTGCGATCCAGCACCGCGCCGGTGACGTTCTCGGGCGCGGGGCCGCCGTTGGCGATGTTGTACTTGATGCCGAAGTCTTCGTCCGGCCCGCCCGGGTTGTGGCTGGCCGAAAGCACCAGACCGCCGCTCGCCCCGTACTTGCGGATGACGTGACTGGCCGCCGGGGTCGACAGGATTCCGCCCTGCCCCACCAGCACACGGGCATAGCCGTTGGCGGCGGCCATGCGGATCGCCTGCTGGATCACGGTGCGGTTGTGGAAGCGCCCGTCGCCGCCGATCACCAGCACTGCGTCCGGTTCCCGCTCCACCACATCGAATACCGACTGGATGAAGTTCTCGGCATAGCCCGGTTGCTGGAACACCTTCACCTTCTTGCGCAGGCCGGAAGTACCGGGTGCCTGTCCTTCAAAAGGTGTGGTCGGGACTGTGACGATCTGGGTCAAGGAAAGCGTCTCCAAATGGGTATACTGCAGGCATGTGCGTAATAGGCGACACTTTCGTGTCATGGCGCGCATTGTCAAATGATAGCTCGACCAATGCGGCAACCGCCGCAGGGTTGCAGACGTTCCGAGTTCGTTAACGATCTACTATGTAGATGTGCGAGGATCGAACCCCCGACTTTGCGCCGAGGACGTCGGCGCGCCGCATGAGTACTTGCCGGATGCATGCCCAGAACGCCTTGGCCGACGAACCCGCCCGCCTCGCCGCCCTGCAACGCCTCGCGATTCTCGACACACCGCGCGAGGCGGCTTTCGACGATGTCGTGAACCTCGTGCGCACGGTGCTCGGCGTGCCGATTTCGGCCGTCACGCTCATCGACAAGGACCGTCAGTGGTTCAAGGCGATCGAGGGTATCGACGCGAGCGAGACGCCGCGCAGCGAATCGTTCTGCGCCTACGCCATCCAGCAACACGCGCCGCTGCTCATTCCAGACGCCACGCAGGACCCCCGCGTCGCCGACTATCCGGCCGTTATCCAGGATCCCCACGTCAGGGCCTATGCGGGTGTGCCTCTCGTGACTTCCGATGGCTACAATGTCGGCGCCTTGTGCGCGGTCGACACCAAGACCCGCGAATTCACCGATAGCGAGATCGACATCCTGCGCAACTTCGCGCGCATCGTCGTCAACGAGATGGAACTGCGCCGCATTGCCGAGCGCGACCAGTTGACCGGCGCACTCACCCGGCGCGGCTTCATCGAGAAGGTCAACCAGGAGATCGCACGCTGCCACCGCTATGGCCGGGCCGCCTCGCTGGTGCTGATCGACGTCGATCACTTCAAGTCCGTCAACGACACATGGGGCCATCCAGCAGGCGACGCGGTCCTGCGAGAACTGGCTGCGACGCTGGGCGCTGCCGGCCGCTCCGCCGACGTGCTCGGCCGTCTCGGCGGCGAGGAGTTCGCGATGCTGCTGCCTGAAACCGGCGTGCCCGATGCGCTCGCCGCTGCCGAGCGCTTCCGCGCCGCGATAGAGGCGCGGCCCATCGTCGTCGCGCCGACCCGCACGATCGCCGTGACCGCCAGCTTCGGCATCGCAATGCTCGACAGCGCGATCACTGTCGCCGAGGAATGGATCGCGCGCGCCGACGGCCCGCTCTACGAGGCCAAGCGTGGCGGCCGTAACCGCTGCGCCGTGGCCTGATACCTCAGGACGCTTCGCAAGCCTTGCCCGGGCGAGCGTAGCGCGGATCGGCACCCACCGCAGTATCGGTCAGGGCGTTGAGGAAGGTCTCCACCTCTGCCGTTTCCGCAGGTGACAATGCAGTCCCATGGCGGGCGATCGCTTCTGCGATGGTATCGGCGCTGCCGTCGTGCAGATAAGGCGCGGTCAGGGCCACGTTGCGCAGGGACGGTGTACGGAACCGGCCGCGATCCTCCTGCCGCCCGGTGGCGCGGGCGAGGCCGAAGTCGCCGTTGGCCGGGTCTGTCGGCCCACCCGGAAGGCGATGAAACGCCAGGTCGGTGAACTCCCGCCCGGCATGGCACCCGGCGCACTCACGCCCGAACAGCGCCTCGCCTCGCACGGTGGCCGCATCCAGCGGGGAACCGCCCGCCGCCGCACGATCCCAGGCTGTCTCATGACTGACGATAGTGCGCTGGAAGGCTGCCAGCGCGGCGGAAACCGAAATGAAGTCGATCCGCCCGCGCGTCACCGGGAACGCCGCCCTGAACAGCTTGCGATAACAGGGATTCGTCGAAAGCCGGCGCACCAGTTCCGCCTCCTGCCCCTTCATGCCCATCTCGACCGGGTCTTCGCCGGCGATCGGCACCATTGCCTGCTGCTCCAGCGTGGTCAGGGAAGCATTGCCCCATGTCAGTGGCGAGAAGCTCCCCACATTCACCAGCGAAGGCACGTTGCGCAGCCCCGGCTCGCCGTGAGCGCCGGGATGCGCCCGCACGCCATCGGCGAAAGCGTGTCGCGGATCGTGGCAGGTCGCGCAGGACAGTGTGCCGTTGATCGAGAGATCGCCGTCATGGAACAGCCGCCGACCGAGCGCGACTTGCGCGTCGAGGCTGCTCCCGGCGTCACGGGCCACCCCGACCCCGGTCGCGAGAACGAGGCTCGACAGCAGCAGTGCCCAGCCGCCCGATCGGCTCATCGAACGGGTGCGACCATCACTGTCAACGCCTGCTCTCCATTGGCCGCGATCTGCAGCAGGTGGCGGCCCGCCGGAAGGTCGTACTCGACCATCTTGGCAATCCCTGAGCAATCCGGCCCGTGGCCATGCGCGACCGAGGGGACCGCCTTGCCATCGACGATCACATCGACCCACGAACGTCCGCTCTGCGCCACGCGATAGCGTCCCGCCGTCACGACATCGAATGCGAACAGACCGCCAAAGCTCACCGAACCGCCGGGCTTTCCGGGCTCTATCGCGTAAGCCACCTTCGGCGTCGGGACGAGCGCGGTATCGGCCGCAACACCCTGCTCCAGCAGCGCCCTGGATGCTGCGCTGGCCTTGATCGCGGCCTTCACCGGACGATGCGCCGCGCTCCAGCCCGCCAGATCGGCCGGAACGCCCACGGGTGCCGTGCAGATCGCCTGATCATGCCCGCTCATCGGCTCGGCCGCCTGCGCCGAACCGATCGTTGCCATCACGAGCATAATTGCACTCAGGGTTCGTCTCATGCTCATCGCTCCGTGCCTGATCTATGTTTCTATGAATATATTTATGTACTGCCGAGCATAATTATGTACGGCGGGATACAGATTCGCTCCAAGCGCGAATCCACAGAAGGTTCAAGGGGGATAATATGAAGTATGCGATCACCGCAGCGCTTGCTGCGTCGCTGGTCTGTGCGACCGTGCCTGCATTCGCTGCGGACGACACCAATAGCGCGTTCGGGCTCGGCCAGATCGTCGTCACCGCGCCGCGCAGCGAGAACGGCGACATCACCGCGTCCACCGTCAACGCCGAGGCGATCTACGACTTCTCGCGCGATACCCTGGATGAAGCGGTCAAGCTGATCCCCGGCGTCACTTCCGGCCTTTCCGGAAATTCGCGCAACGAACGGCTGATCTACGTGCGCGGCTTCGACCGCTATCAGGTGCCGCTGTCGATCGACGGTATCCGCGTCTACCTGCCCGCCGACGGGCGGCTCGACTATGGCCGCTTCCTGACCCCCGACGTCGCCGAGATTCAGGTCGCCAAGGGCTATGTCTCGGTGCTCAACGGCCCCGGTGCGATGGGCGGCGCAGTTAACCTCGTCACCCGCAAGCCGCAGAAGGAACTGGACGCGGAAGCACGCTTCAGCCTGAACCTCGACAACGACGCGGACTATGCGGGCTACACCGGCTTCGTTTCGCTCGGCACGCGGCATGACAAGTGGTACGCGCAGGCCAGCTACGCGCGCAACTTCACCGATCACTGGGACCTCTCGAACAAGTTCAACGCCGCCCGCAACGAGGACGGCGGCGAACGCGACCTGTCGCGCTCCGAGGACTGGCGCGTGAACGCCAAGCTGGGCTTCACTCCCAACCTGACTGACGAATACGCGATCAGCTTCACCCGCCAGGAGGGCGAGAAGCTGGCGCCCACCCACGTCTCCGACAGCACCGGGCTGCGGTACTGGACCTGGCCCTACTGGAACCTGCAGAACGTCTATTTCCTATCGACCACGGCGCTGGGAGAGATCGCGACGCTGCGCACGCGGGCCTATTACAACACTTTCAAGAACAGCCTCGACAGCTTCGATAACGCCAATCTGAACACCCAGACGCGCGGCAGTTCGTTCAACAGCGCCTACAGCGATCGTGCCTACGGCGGCTCTGCCCAACTGGACCTCAACCCCAGCGATGCCGAGCGACTGAGCGTCTCGTTTCACTACCGCAACGACCGCCACCGCGAGATCCAGCAGAGCTTCCCTTCGGGCACCTGGGAGCCGTGGCAGACCACGATCGAGGAAACCTACAGCGCCGCGATCGAGAACGGCTACAAGCTGACGCCGCAGCTGGAACTGGTAGTCGGCGCCAGCTACGACTGGCGCGATCTGCGCCGGGCCGAGGACTATACTTCGGGAGCCTTCGTCTATTACGACTTGCGCAACGGCGATGCTTGGAATGCGCAAGGGCAACTGCTCTGGACGCCCGACGAGGCGACCACGATGCACCTCTCGGTCTCGTCACGCGCACGCTTCCCGACCATCTTCGAACGTTTCAGCACCCGCTTCGGCGGCGCCACCTCCAATCCCGACCTCAAGGCCGAGCGTGCCACCCAAGTCGAAATGGGCGGCGCTCGCCAGTTCGGTCCGCTGCGCATCGAAGCCTCGGCCTGGTACGCCAAGGTGGACGATGCGATCGTCTCGTTCCCGTTCGTCTACCAGGGCCAGTCCACCGCGCAGAGCCGCAACGTCGGATCGGGTGACTATTACGGCGCCGAGGTTTCGGCGACCGCGCAGATCGCGGAAACACTCCGGGTCGGCGCCAACTACGGCTGGGTGCATCGCAAGCTGGACGATCCGACGCTTTCCAAGATCGCCTCGTTCCACATTACCGGCGTTCCCGAGCACTCGGGCTTCGTCTGGGCCGAGTGGTCGCCGATCCCGACGCTGCGCATCCTGCCCAGCATCGATGTCGCCTCGAAGCGATGGACGGTCAACACCGCGGGAACCCGGTACTACCAGACCGGCGACTATGCGCTAGCGAACCTGCGCGTGGACTTCGACGTGACCGACTGGGTGACCCTTGGCCTCGGCGGCCGCAACCTGTTCGACGAGAACTACACCACGGTCGACGGCTATCCCGAACAGGGCCGCACGCTGTTCGTCAGCCTGCGCCTGAAGAACTAGAATACCCCCATCATCCTCATGCTGGCGACTGCGTTGCCGGCGACGATGCAATGATCGTCGAGCCGTATCTCCAACGGTTCGACGACTTGCCTGAACATGGCGGTCGCGGCGATGTCGTCACCGCTGGGTCGCGCCGCTCCGGATGGATGGTTGTGCGCCAGCACGATGCGCCGGGCATCGAGGTCGAAGGCACGTCGCACCGTGCGACGCAGCGGGATCAGGCACTCGGCCCGCCTGCCACCTGCATAGAGGTCCTCGGCGATGTAGATGCCTTCTCCGTTCAGATAGAAGACCAGCACGCACTCCTCGCGCCGACAACCGAGCCGATCGACTAGGTAACGCCTGAACTCGGGCGATCCGGTGTGCAGTGGCAGGCCGAGCATGGCCTCCCGGGACGCGGCTTCGGCAAGGCGACGCGCCGCGATGATCGCCCCGGGGAGCCAGGCGCTGGCTGCATGGTCATCGCCCAGGGCATGACGCAGCGCTTCCAGCGATGCGGAATAGATGGTGCGCAGCGAACCGAAACGCTCGATCAGGCGCCGGGCAATGCCTTCTGCGGCGTCTCCGGCATAGGGAACAAGGAGCGCCGCCAGGATGGATACCTGCCCAGCCTCCTGCGCCGCGACATGTGACACGCCACGCCCAGCAGCATCGCCACGAACTGAATGTAGGACGGTGTCACGGCCATGGCGTCGTAAGCGAAGGTGTTGATCTCCTCCAGCGCCAGCCGATAGAAATGGCCGAACATCGCTATGATCTGCGCACCCGCTATCCATAGCGGATAGATCCTGTTCGCATGGAGCGCGACCACGTACATGCATGCCATGGCCAGCACATCGATGCACAGGTGGCCGACATTGGCGTGTCGCCAGATGATCGAACCGCCGAGCGCAAGGTGGTGCAGCTTGTCGATCGCCCCCATGCCGAAGAGCACCCCTGACAGGATGCACTCCGGCGCAGGCATCCTGCGCGCCAGGCAGTAGAGGAAAAGCAGCGCATAGACGGCAAGCTGGATCTTGTCCTTGTGGAACCACAGGATTTCCAGCCAGGAATGCTCAGGCATGACACCTCCGCATTCCTGCCCGGAAGATCTTGCATGTCAGGCCCTGCGCAGCAGGGGCTCGGCCGCGAGGAAGCCACTTTCGTTGGGACAGGTGCCCTCGTCGTCCGTTATCGCCTTCACTTCGCGGCCGATGCCGCGCAGTTCGTGATGGACGCGGATCATGTCGTTCTGGCTTTCGATCAGCGTGCGCTGGGCCTTGGCAAGGCGCATCAGGGCGGTCTGGCCGGTAAAGGTCTCCACTCCGTCCGCCTGACGGGCGAGCAGCATCGATTCCATCAGGCGCGCCGAAGCAAGCAGTGCGGAATCGAGAGAAAGTTCGGCCTCGGGAAGCTGACGGGCGATCCGGGCGGTAGCGGCGGCAATGGTCATCGACATGGCAATATTCCCCCTGACGCAGGGCCGGCTCGGCGGCTGCGCCACAAACACTGTTTCGGGGATGCTGGAACAAGGCCGTTGCGATCAGATCAGATCGGCCAGCGCACGGACTACGCCAAGACCCACCATCGCCACCAGCAGCATGCCTCCGGCAATGGCGACCATGGCGGCTGTCCGGCTTAGCCCGGCATTTGCACCATCGAGCACCTCCGGGACGACCTGGCCGTAAGCCTCGCGCTGCCAGGGAGCCGTGACCGTGTACGTCATGGCATCCGAAAGAGCGAGGCTGACCGCCTGTTCGTCCTGAGCCCTGACTGGGGCATCGGGCATGACTTCCGGAACCTGAGGAATCTTATCTGGTATCGGATTACAGGTTAGGTCCTGTTCGAGCAGGTACTGCCTGTAGGAACGCGCAAGTTCCGCGCGCGGCGGCGAACCGGCACGGATACGTACACCTTCGATCCGCTGGTTCACGGCGCTTTCGGAAATGCCGAGTTCCCAGGCGATTTCCTTGCTGGTGCGATTCTCGGATACAAAGCGCAGCACTTCATGCTGCTTGGGGGTCAGACCGGGAAAGACATGCTGAAGCCCTGCGCCCTGCGCGCGATTCGCTCCATGATCGTTGAAATTCCTGTCTGCCATACTCTGCCAGCGACCCATCCGGCTCTGCTTCAAAATTACACAATGACGTTACGCAGCTGCAATCATAAACAGTGTTAGTCAAAAATTTACCATTAGAAACATCGATTTCCGATGTGACGATGCGAAAAGGCCCGGCAACCTCAAGTCGGGCTGCCGGGCCTTTGCATATTATCCGTCAGGTAAACCTTATTCCTCGCCCATCCGCAGCGCGGCAATGAAGGCTTCCTGCGGAATCTGGACATTGCCGTATTCGCGCATGCGCTTCTTGCCCTCTTTCTGCTTTTCGAGGAGCTTCTTCTTGCGGGTGATGTCGCCGCCATAGCACTTGGCGGTCACGTCCTTGCGCATGGCGGAGATGGTTTCGCGCGCGATGACCTTGGCCCCGATCGCGGCCTGGATCGGAATCTTGAACATGTGACGCGGGATCAGGTCCTTGAGACGCTCTACCAGCGCACGTCCGCGCGGCTCGGCCTGCCCACGATGAACGATCATCGACAGCGCATCGACCGGCTCGTTGTTCACGAGGATGTTCATCATCACCAGATCGCCCTCCTGAAGGCCGATCTGCTCATAGTCGAAGCTGGCATAGCCGCGGCTGATGGACTTCAGGCGGTCGTAGAAGTCGAACACCACTTCGTTGAGCGGCAGTTCATACGTCACCTGGGCGCGACCACCCACGTAGGTCAGGTCCTTCTGAATACCGCGACGGTCCTGGCACAGCTTCAGGATCGACCCGAGATACTCGTCCGGTGTGTAGATCACCGCCTTGATCCAGGGCTCCTCCATAAAGTCGATCTTCACGGGGTCCGGCATGTCGGCGGGGTTGTGCAGTTCCTTCACCGTGCCGTCGGTCATCGTCAGGCGATAGACCACCGAAGGTGCCGTGGTGATGAGATCAAGGTCATATTCCCGGCTCAGGCGCTCCTGGATGATCTCCAGATGCAGCAGACCGAGGAAACCGCAGCGGAAACCGAAGCCCAGCGCCGCGCTCGATTCCATCTCGAAGCTGAACGAGGCGTCGTTGAGGCGCAGTTTGCCGATCGATTCGCGCAGCTTCTCGAAGTCGTTGGCGTCGACCGGGAACAGGCCGCAGAAGACGACCGGCTGCACTTCCTTGTAGCCCGGCAGCGCCTCGGTGGCGCCCTGCTTTACGGTGGTGATGGTGTCACCGACCTTGGCCTGCTCCACTTCCTTGATCTGCGCGGTGATGAAGCCGATCTCGCCGGGGCCAAGTTCGGGCAGGTCGATGCGCTTGGGCGTGAAGCAGCCGACGCGGTCTACAAGGTGGTCGGTGCCGCCCTGCATGAACTTGACCGGGAGACCCTTCTTGATGACGCCGTCGATGACGCGCACCAGAATGACGACGCCAAGATAGGGGTCATACCACGAATCGACCAGCATCGCCTTCAGCGGCTTGTCGCGCTCGCCCTTGGGCGGCGGGATTTTCTTGACCACGGCTTCAAGCACTTCGGCAATGCCGATGCCCGACTTGGCGCTGGCCATGACCGCTTCGGAAGCGTCGATGCCGATCACTTCCTCGATCTCGTTGCGCACCTTTTCCGGTTCGGCGGCGGGCAGGTCGATCTTGTTGATGACGGGCACGATCTCGTGGTCGTGCTCGATCGACTGGTAGACATTCGCCAGCGTCTGCGCTTCCACGCCCTGCGCCGCGTCCACCACCAGCAGCGCGCCTTCGCAGGCGGCCAGGCTGCGGCTGACTTCGTAGGCGAAGTCGACGTGGCCCGGCGTGTCCATGAGGTTCAGTTCATAGGTCAGGCCATCGGACGCGGTGTAGTTCAGGCGCACGGTCTGCGCCTTGATGGTGATGCCGCGTTCCTTCTCGATATCCATGTTGTCGAGAACCTGGGCGCTCATCTCGCGCTCGGTCAGGCCGCCGGTGGTCTGGATCAGACGGTCGGCGAGAGTCGACTTGCCATGGTCGATATGGGCAATGATGCTGAAGTTACGGATCTGCGAGAGTTCGGTCATGGAAGCGCCGTTAGAGCATTTTACGGCCCTGTGAAATCACCTGAACACGCGAAATCACCTGACGACCGGGAAAATGCGAAAAAGTGACCCCCGCGTCATGCCGTGCGGCGCAGCGGGGCGGTCTCCGCCTTCTCCCGCCTTGGCCGGACCGGCGTGAACAGCACCGCACCGTTGCCGTCGAGTTCCAGCGGCTGCCCGAACTCAAGACCCATGCGGTCTTCCTTGCACCATCGCGCAATCGCCATGACGACGTATCCTTCCGACAAGTGCACGCCGAATTTCGTCCCCACCGGGACGTTCCACAGGCCTTCGATCATTGCGCCGCGCTGCGAGATGTTGCGGATCGTACCTTCGTAGCTGTGCGGCCCGTGCTCCAGCACGACCTTGCGCAGCATCGTCTGGCGCGCCGCTCGGGCAGAGCGCGGCCCCTTGGCCACTGCGACGAGCCCCTCGGACAGTTGCGGCAGAACGGCTTTCGCGTTGAGCGGCCGCTCGTAGATATAGCCCTGCACATGGCTGCAGCCAAGCATGCGGACCAGGTCAAGTTCGTCCAGCGTCTCCACGCCCTCGGCCGTCGTCTCCATGCCGAGCGCCTCGGCAAGATTGACGATCGAGGAGATGATCGCCCCGTTGCGACTTCCCTGAATGGTGGCGCCGCGCACGAAGCTCTGGTCGATCTTGATCTTGTCGAACGGCGCCTTCTTCAGATAGCCGAGCGAAGAGTAACCCGTTCCGAAATCGTCCAGCGCCAGCCTGACGCCGAGGTTCTTGAGCGCCGAGAACATGGACTCGGTAGTACGGTCGTCACCCAGAAAGACGCTTTCGGTAATCTCCAGCTCCAGCCGTCCCGGCGTGACGCCGGCAGCGGCGATGGCGCTGGTGACGATCGCCGGCAGCGCCGGGTTGGCGAACTGCAGGGGCGAGACGTTTACCGCCACGCGCACTTCTTCGGGCCACGTAGCAAGGTCGGAGCAAGCGGTGCGCAAGGCCCACTCGCCGATCTGGGCGACAAGGCCGGTTTCCTCGGCCACCGGCACGAACTTGGCAGGGGAGATATAACCGTGGACCGGGTGATTCCAGCGCAAGAGCGCCTCGAACCCGGTGATCTTCTCGCTCGTGGTGCGCACTTGCGGCTGATAATGCAGCTCCAGCGACCCGCTGGCGATGGCATCGCGCAAATCCTGCTCGAGCTGCTGGCGCTCCTTCGCGTCGGAATGCAGGTCCTCGTCGTAGAAGTGGTGCCGCCCGCGCCCGCCGCCCTTAGCCGCGTAGAGCGCAAGGTCGGCGTTGCGGATCAGCGCATCCGACGTCATGCCGTCGTCCGGACACAGCGCGATGCCTACGGAGGCGCCGATCGTCACCCGCGCCCCCTCGATGGTATAGGGTTGCGACAGGTTCTCGATGATGCGCCGCGCCAGATGCGCCAGGCCTTCGCGGTTCTGCGCGCCGTGGAGGATGACCTGGAACTCGTCACCGCCGAGGCGACCCACGCGGCCGCGATCGCCCACGGTGCTGCTCAGGCGCTCGGCCACTTGCTTCAGCAGGGCATCGCCCGCGGGGTGGCCCATGGTGTCATTGACCTGCTTGAACCGGTCGAGGTCGAGCAGGAACACCGCGCAGGCGCGTGTCTCGATGCGCGGGCTGGTGAGAATCTTCTCCAGCCACTCCGACATCTGGAAACGGTTCGCCAGCTTGGTCAGCGAATCGAAGCGGGCCAGCTGCGTGACGTGCTGCTGCGACCGGCGCTTCTCGGTCAGGTCCGTGCCCGAACCGCGAAAGCCCATGAAATTGTTGAACTGATCGAGCACCGGACGGCCGGAAATCGACCACCAGCGCTCGTCCTTCTCGCCGGTCGCGGCACGCACTCCGAGATCCTGAAACGACGAGCGCGTGTTGAGGTGGAACACCAGTGTGCGTTCACCCTGCTGACCGGCCGCTTCCAGCATGAACATGCCGGTGAAGGGCTTGCCCTCCAGTTCGCCGACGGTGCTTCCCAGCAGCGAGGCGATGCTCTGGGTCACGTAAGTGATCTTGCCCTGCCGGTCGGTTTCCCAGAACCAGCCCTGCCCGGTCTGTTCGTATTCGTGTAGCAATTGCTCGGCGCGGCGCTGTTCCCTTTCACGTTCGGCATGGCGATGCGACTGCGATGATGCCGTGCGCGCCTGGCGAATCGTCATCAGCACGCCAAGCACCGCGCCTACCGTAAGCAGGGTGAACGAAGCCATCGAACCGTCGTGCAGCGAACCCCCGCCCCAAAGCCCGATCGTCGCGCCGATGATCGAGGTCAGGCGGTTCTCCAGCAGCGCCGTCGCCATCAGCACGACGATGACGAAGATGTTGACCGTCACTTCCCAGCCGAGATGGGGGTGCAGGTTCGTCCAGCGCGCCGCCCCAAAGCCGAACAGCATCATCGGCAGCAGGATCGCGACGAACAGCAGGGGGTAGCGTTGCCATCCGTTGTGCACGATGCGACGCTCGATGCGCGCATAAAGCGAGGCCGGCAGGCAAAGCGCCATGCCGACAGCCATGCACGAGGCCGCGACCATATCCGGCAGCGTGCCCGAAATCAGGCTCATGAGAATCGCTGCGACAAGCAGCGTCGGCCCCATCAGCACCCAGCGACGACAGGTAAAGTAGTGGAGGCAGTCGCCCGCATCAGGCCGACCTCCCCACCGGGCGAAACTGGCGAAGGCCGAAGGAGAAGCGGCAACCGCCATACCTTCCGGATCATCCTTCGCGACTTGTGCCGAGGGTACGAGCCCTCGCCCGGCGCCCGAATGCGCCGCCTGTCGTTCACCACGCAGACCCGGTTTCTTCATGCCTGCAACCATGCCCTTATCGCCATTGCGAAACCGTTAAGCGCGGCCACTGCAAATCGAGCGCGCAACGATCCGAAATCCGAAGCATTTCACTTGATACCGCTTCGCCGCCGTGCTTGCTTCCCTGTAACCGGCCGGCAACGAAGTCGGCCATGAACGGGAGACATAGCCATGCGGCATATCGCCATCGTCGGAACTGGCCCGGCGGGCTACTACACCGCCGAAGCCGCGCTCAAGCAGTGGGGGGACGAGGTTCGCGTCGACATATTCGACACCCTGCCCGTACCCTTCGGCCTGATCCGCACAGGCGTCGCGCCCGACCATCAATCCATCAAGGCCGTAGCTCGCCGCTATGAGAATACGGCGCTTACCCGCAACGTCCGTTTCGTCGGCAACGTGATGCTCGGCCGCGACGTTACGGTGGCGGAACTGCAGGAGCTTTACGACGCCGTCGTGCTGGCCACCGGCGCCCCGCATGACCGCAAGCTCGGCCTTCCAGGCGAGCAGTTGCCCGGCGTCTTCGGGTCCGCCGCCTTCGTCGGCTGGTACAATGGCCATCCCCAGTTCACCGGACTCGATCCGCAGCTGAGCCACGATACCGCCGTCATCGTCGGCAACGGCAATGTCGCCCTCGACGTGGCCCGCATCCTGGCCAAGTCGGAAGCGGAGTTCTCGGGGTCGGACATCGTCGCCCACGCGCTCGCCTCGCTGCGGAAATCGGCTGTGCGGCGCATCGTCATCCTCGGTCGCCGCGGACCGCACCAGATCGCCATGACCCCAAAGGAACTGGGTGAGCTGGCCAAGCTGGAGCGCGCCCACCCGGTCGTCGATGCCTCGGACCTCCCGCCTGTCGAGGCGGATGCAGGCCTCGAAACCGGCCTGCGCAAGTCGCTCGGCCTTCTGCGCACTTTTGCAACCAACGAAAATCCCCGCCCTGAGGACGTCACGGTCGAGTTCGACTTCTTCGCCGCGCCGAAGGCGATCCTCGGCGACACCCACGTCGAAGGCGTGGAAGTCGAGCGTACCCGGCTGGAGAACGGCAAGGCAATCGGCACGGGAGAGACCTACCGCATCCCGGCGGGTATCGTCGTAGCGTGCATCGGCTACCAGACCTCGCCGATTCCCGATGTGCCCTATGATGAGCAAGGCGGCCGCTTCGCCAACGTCGAGGGCCGCATCGCGCCGGGCCTCTACTGCGTAGGGTGGGCGAGGCGCGGACCAACCGGGACGATCGGCACCAACCGTCCGGACGGCTTTGCCATCATCGAGAAGATCGCCGTCGACATGGCCGGCGATTCGGGCAAGCCGGGCCGCCCGGGCTTCGACGCTCTCGCGGAAAAGCGAGGTATCCAGGTCGTGAAGTTCACCGACTGGCAGAAAATCGACGAAGCCGAAGTCGCTGCTGCCCGCGATGGCGCCCCGCGTGAGAAGTTCGTCGAGGTGGAGAAGATGATCGAAGCGACCGGAAGGGTCTGAACTCTCTGTGCCGCAAGCAAAAAGGGCCGGAGCTTTCGCCCCGGCCCTTTTTGTTGTTCAGCCTGCCCGAAAGGTCAGATGAGCCTCGGGTCAGACGCGCATCGGCATCAGCACGTAGAGCGCGGGGCTCTTTTCATCCTGACGGATCAGCGTCGGTGCGGCGGCGTCGGCAAGGTGCAGTTCCACCGTGTCGCCGTCGATCTGGCCAAGGATATCCTTGAGATAGTTAGCGTTGAAGCCGATCTCGAAGCCTTCCGCGCTATACTGCGCGGGTACTTCCTCAGCCGCGGTGCCGTTGTCCGGCGAGGTCACCGAAAGCGTTACGCGGTCGGTATCAAGCGCCATCTTCACCGCGCGGGTCTTCTCGGTGGCGATAGTCGCCACGCGGTCGACGCCCTGGAAGAAGCTCTTGGGATCGACCTTGAGCAGCTTGTCGTTGCCGGTCGGGATGACCCGGGTATAGTCCGGGAACGTACCGTCGATCAGCTTGCTGGTCAGCACGACGCCGTGCTCGCCGCCCAGCGTGAAACGGATCTTGCTGGCCGACAGGTCGACGAGGACGTTGGTGTCCAGCGCCTCTTCGAGCAGCTTGCGCAGTTCGCCTACGCATTTGCGCGGCACGATCACGTCGGGCATGCCTTCCGAACCATCGGGACGTGCGATGGTGAAGCGCGCCAGACGGTGACCGTCGGTGGCAGCAGCCTTCAGTTCCTCATCGCTGACGTGCAGGAAGATGCCGTTGAGGTAGTAGCGCGTCTCTTCGGTGGAAATCGCGAAGCGGGTGCGGTCAATCAGCTGCGCCAGCGTGGCAGCCGGGATCTCGAAGCTGGTGGGCAGTTCGCCCTCCGCGATCATCGGGAAGTCGTCGCGCGGCAGCGTCGGCAGCTGGAAGCGGCTGCGACCGGCCTTCACGACCATGCGGTTGTCCGCCGAATCGAGGCTGACCTGGCTGCCTTCTGGCAGCTTGCGCGCGATGTCGAACAGCAGGTGCGCCGAAACCGTGATCGCACCGGCCTGCTCCACCGTGACGGCGCCAAGCGTCTCGACCACCTGGAGGTCGAGGTCGGTCGCCATGATCTTGAGCGCGCCGCCTGCGGCCGCCTCGATCAGCACGTTGGACAGGATCGGAATGGTATTGCGGCGCTCGACGACCGACTGCACGTGGGAAAGGCAGCGCAGCAGCGTGGAACGTTCGATAGTGGCCTTCATGACAGCCTCAAGTCCCCCTTGGTCGGGCACGGGATACGGAGATCCCTCAAATTCGGACGACTATCTCTAACGGGAGTCAGGGGCGCGGCAAGCTGGAAGTGGCAGAAATACGGCGAATCTGGGGATAAATCGGGGGTTTGCGGTACGAAGCGCCTCAACCTCGTCCGATTCCTCCCAGTCACCCTGAACTTGCTTCAGGGTCCATCGGGCAGTCGGCGCCGGAACACCGGGCACCATCCCTCCCTCACAACCTGCGCCCCACTACACCGGGCCATAGGCGCAGTGGCCCTTGAAACAAGTGCAGGGCGACGGAGCATGACGGTGGGGAAGTTTCACTGCCCCACCGTCATATCAAATCACACCATCACCATACCGCCGTTGACGTGCAGCGTCTGGCCGGTGACGTATCCCGCTTCCTTGCTGGCAAGGTAAACAGCCGCGGCGGCGATCTCGTCACCCTCGCCCATGCGGCCGATTGGGATGCGAGCATTGAGCGCGTCCTTCTGGGCATCAGGCAGCACGTCCGTCATCGGCGTGCGGATGAAGCCGGGGGCGATGCAGTTCACCGTTACGCCGCGACTGGCGAGTTCCTGCGCGAGGCTCTTGGACATCGCGGTGATGCCGCCCTTGGCCGCGCAGTAGTTCATCTGGCCAGGATTGCCGGTGGTCCCGACCACCGAAGTCACATTGATGATGCGGCCGAAGCGCGCCTTCATCATCGGCTTGGTGGCCGCGCGCATCAGGCGGAAGGTCGATTCGAGGTTGATGCGGATCACCTGATCCCACTCCTCGTCCTTCATCCGCATGGCGAGGTTGTCGCGCGTGATGCCGGCGTTGTTGACGAGGATGTCGATCTTGCCCAGCGATTCGAGCGCGGCGGGCACCAGCTTCTCGACCTGCTCGGCATCGCCAAGGTTGCAGGCGATGGACACGTGATCGACTTCCTGCAGGTGCTGCGGGGTGTGCTCGTCGAGTTCGTCGCGGAAGGCGCGCAGCTTGTCGGCATTCGAGCCCGAGATCGCGAGGCGCGCACCCTGCGCTGCCAGAGCGCGGGCCACGGCCGAACCGATCCCGCCGCTCGCGCCGGTCACCAGGGCAGTCATTCCGTTGAGGTTGAACATGGGAAACTCCTAGATCGCCATCCCGGCGATGCTTCATCAGACGGCGCACGGCCCCGGGTCAAGCCCGAGGCCGTGCGGAAAATCAGAGGCTCTTGGCCAGTTCCTCGATCTCGGCCATCGAGATCGCGGCGACCACATCCACTTCGCCTGCCGAGCGCTTGATCATCGGGCCGACGACCTTGCCGCCGATCTCGACGAAGCGCTCCACACCCGCCGCGTGCATCGCGATCGCGCTCTCGCGCCAGCGGACGCGGCCGGTGACCTGCTCGACCAGCAGGCGCTGGACTTCGGCCGGGTCCGTCACAACCGAAGCCGTCACGTTGGCGAACAGAGCAACGCGCAGCACGCCCGGAGGAGTCGCGGCCAGCGCCTCGGCCATGGCGTCGGCGGCGGGCTGCATCAGCGGGCAGTGGAACGGGGCCGAGACCGGCAGCGCGATGCCGCGCTTGATACCGTGGTCCTTGACCAGCGCGATGGCGCGCTCGATCGCTTCCCTGTGGCCCGAGATCACGACCTGCGTGGGGTCGTTGTCGTTGGCGACGGTGCAGACCTGACCTTCCGCCGCCGCTTCGGCAAGCGCGGTGGCCTTCTCGATGTCGGCGCCCAGCAGCGCGGCCATGGCGCCCACGCCGACCGGCACGGCAGCCTGCATCGACTGGCCGCGCAGCTTCAGCAGGCGCGCGGTGTCGGCAAGGCTGAAGGCCCCTGCGGCGCAGAGCGCGGTGTACTCACCCAGCGAGTGACCGGCGACGAAATCCGCCTTGTCGGCGAGGCTGATGCCACCTTCCTTCTCCAGCACTCGCAGCACCGCGATGGCGTTCGCCATAATCGCAGGCTGAGCGTTCTCGGTGAGGGTGAGCTGGTCCTCGGGGCCTTCGCTCATGATGCGGAACAGGTTCTGACCGAGCGCGTCGTCGACCTCCTGGAAGACCTCGCGCGCGACGGCGCTTGCCTGTGCGAGTTCGGCGCCCATGCCGACCTTCTGGCTACCCTGTCCGGGGAAAACGAATGCACGCATCTGCGACCGCTCCTTGGCTTGCACGGCGGGCGGGAAGCCTCTCGCCGATTGCGAATCGATTGTGGCGCGGCGGGTTATTGACCTTGGCCGCTCAGGGCAAGCCCTGAGACACGCGCGTCACCCGAAAGCGATGTCCTGGGTGACACCTTTCGAGAAGTCGCCCGCCTTGCGCCGGACGTATTCGTAGAACCCCTTGAGGTTGTCGGTCGGCTCGTACAGTTCGAGCATATGGCCGTAAGCCGCTATCGTATCGACGAAAACATAGCGGAATCCGTCGGTCATCCGCGCGTCGAGCGCCAGCGTAGCCCCTCGCCCGGTGAAGTTGGTGACGGCTGCATCCAGATTATCGACGAACAGGGCGACGTGATGCAGGCCCTCCCTCCCCGAGCCTTCCGGATAGAGGTCATGAAAGGCCGAAGGGCCGGGATTGTTCTGCTGGCAGAACTCGATCATCACTTCGCCCCACTGGCCGTAGGCGCTGGAGTGATCGAGTTCGCGCTCCACCCCGCGATGGACGGCGCGGGTCAGCGCGATATGGTCAGCCACGTAGTAAGGCCCGGAGCCGAAGGCCGCGGAATGTGCCTGCGCGGCGGCACGCACATCCGGCACGAAGTAGGCGATCTGGCGGATCGGCAAGGGCGCCATCAGTCTCTCCCGTTCTGTTTGAGCCGGAGAGTGGCGTCTTCGTCAGCCGAAGGGAACTATCTTATTTGCGGCATCGTGACCGATGTCCGCCACGCCGAGGAAAGCGATCGCGTGGCGTTCGCACCAGTAGCGCGCGATCTGCTCGGCATCGGTGCCGAAGGGGCGGTCGTTCTCCGGCACGTCGCTGACGCGGCCTAGGCGCAAGCCCGCGATACCGCCGAGATGCGCCGTTGCATGGAAGAACAGGCGGTCGACGGCGTAGAGATACTCGGAGACTTCCTCCACCATGACCACGTGGTTGGCGAGTCCCGGCATCAGCCGCGTGCCGCCGAGCATGGCCAGCGTCATCAGGTTGAAGGCGGCGACAGCGTGGCGCTCGCCGCCAAGCGAGGGTTCGAGGCCCTGCCTGTCACCCGTGAGGTAGGCGAGCGCACGGCGCACCGCATCGGCGCCACCTTCGCGACGAATGTCCGCCAGCATCGGGCCGTGGACCGGCCTGCCGATCCTCTCCCGGTAGAGCCCGCCCAGCAGATAGCCCGCGTCCGAGTAGCCGAGGTAGGTCTTACCAACTGCGGCATGGTTCATCTGCGCCAGCGCGCTTTCCGCGATCCGGCAGGCGCCGTAGCCGCCGCGTGCGAACCACACGGCATCGACGGATGGATCGTTGGCGCACTCCAGCAAAGCACCGAGGCGTTGTTCGTCAGTTCCGGCGAAGTGGCCCTCTTGCACGAAGCACTGTTCGTGAACGACGAGTTCCACGCCGGGGAACTCGTTAGCGGCGAGCGCGCGGACGGCCTCGACATCCTCGTGAGTGATCGGGGTGGACGGTGCGCAGACGGCGATACGTGTCATGCGCCCATTCCTATCGAGGTTGTCACGGCGGGCAAGGCCGCATACGGCTTGGCGACCATGACCGACGCGCCCACGCCCTCTGCCGACCTCACCACCCACCCCTGGTTCTTCTGCGGCATCGGCGGCTCCGGCATGCTGCCGCTGGCGCTGATCCTCAAGGGCCACGGCGCGAGCATCGGCGGCTCCGACCGCAGCCGCGACCAGGGCAGGACGCCCGAGAAGTTCGCCTGGCTCGAATCGCTGGGCTTCGACCTTTTCCCGCAGGATGGCAGCGGGGTGACTTCGGCGCAGCAGACGCTGGTGGCCTCGGCGGCGGTGGAGGACACCGTGCCGGAAGTGGTGCGCGCAACCGAACTCGGCTGCCCCCACATGAGCCGGGCACAGCTGCTGGCGACGCTGTTCAACGCGGCTCCTTTTGGTGTGGCGATCGGCGGCACTTCGGGCAAGTCCACCGTCACCGGGATGACCGGCTGGATCATGACCGCCGCGGGCCGCGATCCGACGATCATGAACGGTGCGGTGATGAAGAACTTCGCCTCGTCCGACGCTCCCTTCGCCAGCGCCCGCGTCGGACAGGGCGATGCCTTCGTGTCAGAGGTGGACGAAAGCGACGGCTCGATCGCGCTCTATCGCCCCAAGGTCGCGGTGCTGGGCAACGTCAGCCTCGACCACAAGAGCCTTGAGGAACTGCGCGAGTTGTTCGGCGATTTTCTCGCCCGCGCCGAGGTATCGGCGATCAACCTCGACGATAGGGAAACCGCCGCACTGGCGCACCGGGCGCAGGCGCTGGTGACATTCGGGATCACCGCGCCCGAGGCCCAGATCGCCGCGATCGACGTGGTGGAAGGACCGACCTCGCTGTCCGCCACGATCCTCGACCGACGCGACGGCACTGAACATGCACTGGCGCTCAAAGTGCCGGGGCGACACAATCTCTACAATGCGCTCGCCGCGATCGCCGCCGCCAATGCCGCAGGCGTATCGCTGGCCGAGGCGGTGACCGCGCTCGGCAGCTTCGTAGGGCTGGCACGGCGGTTCGACATTGTCGGCACCTCGCCCTCGGGCATAGCGGTGATCGACGACTTCGGGCACAACCCGGACAAGGTCTCGGCCACGCTCTCGACGCTCAAGGTGCATCCGGGCCGCGTCATCGCCTTTTTCCAGCCGCATGGCTACGGCCCCTTGCGACAGATGGGGGCCGAACTGGCCGAAGTCATCGCCCGCAAACTCGGGCCGGACGATGTGACCCTGCTGTGCGACCCGGTCTATTTCGGCGGCACCGTGGACCGTTCGGAGGGCTCGGAGCGGATCGTGAGGCTGATCGAAAGCCATGGCGGCAAGGCGGAGTACGTGCCCAGCCGCGCCGATTGTGGCAAGCGCATCGCCGAGATCGCCCGTCCCGGTGACCGCGTGGTCATCATGGGCGCGCGAGACGATACGCTGACGCCGTTCGCGAAGGATGTTCTGGCCCAGCTACCCTGACGTAGCGCGCTTCCCCATCCTTCGAAAAACTCAGGATGCGCGGGATTTGACGCTCAGCTCTCACCCCCGATCAGGCTGAGCCTGTCGAAGCCCCCACCCTTCAAACGCCGCCTCAGTGCCCCTTGCCGCGCGCCTTGGCGACGAGGTGAACGATCACCGCCACCACTGCGCCCAGAACCAGCCCGACCACGGCCGAAGCCAGCGCATACCCCAGCCAGCCGAACACCGGCCCCACCGGCCCGGTCGCCTCGGCCAGCGCGTGCTGGATGCCGTGTGCGACATGGGCAGGCCCCGGCACGCCCAGTTCCTCAAGTCCGTGGAGGATGATCCCGCCACCGACCCACAGCATCGCCACCGTACCCACGCTGCCGAGCAGCTTGAGCACCACCGGCATCGCCTTGAGCAGCCCGCGCCCCAGTGCCTGCGCGCTGGCGCCCGGCTTCTTCGTCAGGTGCAGGCCGACGTCGTCCATCTTCACGATCAGCGCCACCGCGCCGTAGACCGCGACCGTGATCGCAATGCCGACCAGCGCCAGCGTCACCGCACGGGCGATCAGCGTCTCGTCGCCAACTTCGGCCAGCGCGATCGCCATGATCTCGGCCGAGAGGATGAGGTCGGTGCGCACCGCGCCGGAAACGCGCGTCTTTTCGAAAGTCGCGGCGTCCTCGATCGGGTCTTCCAGCGTCTCGCCATGCTTCTCGCCGCCGAGCTTCTCCAGCACCTTCTCCGCGCCTTCGAAGGCCAGATAGAGACCGCCCGCCATCAGGATCGGCGTGATCGCGCCGGGAAGGAAGGCGCTCAGCAGCAGCGCGATCGGCAGCAGGATCACCAGCTTGTTGAACAACGAGCCCTTGGTGATCTTCCAGATGATCGGCAGTTCGCGATCGGGCGTGAAGCCGGTGACGTAGCCGGGCGTCACCGCCGCGTCGTCGATGACCACGCCGGCAGCCTTGGTCCCGGCCTTGGCCACCCCCGCCGCCACGTCGTCCACAGATGCGGCGGCGGCGCGGGCGATGACCGATACGTCGTCAAGCAGGGCGACAAGGCCGGAAGGCATTCTAATTCCTTTTGTTTGCAGGTGCGAAATAGCACGCAGCAATGCGGTCTAATCAGCCTGCGATCAAGCGAAAGCGAAACCGACTTAAAACTGCGCGGCTCCCGCCGTTCTTCTGGACATGTGAAGAGCGCTCCACTTCCGGGGCCGCTCGAAAGGCTTACCGGGGTTCAACACATGTCAGTCATCAACACCAACATCAGCGCGATCCGCGCTTCGAACGCTTCGAATTCGGCCAACAAGGCGCTGGGCACCGCGATGGAGCGCCTGTCGACCGGCAAGCGCATCAACTCGGCCAAGGACGACGCGGCGGGCCTCGC
>NZ_JBMDIO010000021.1:0-91772 GCF_057808725.1 Novosphingobium sp. FG90 | reverse complement strand
CCGACGTGGAACGGCTCGCCGATGCGGGAACGCCGCTCAAGGAAATGGTGTGAACCATTCCTCCCCGAGTTTGCTCGGGGAGGACAACATACTACGAAGTCGGCGGGGCGAGGCTCTCGTCCGCGCCGATCGCGCTGTACATCGTGATGCGGTTCGTCAGGTCGGCTAGCACGGTGGAAATGCGCGTCTGCTGGTAACCGTAGAGCGAGCGCTGGGCGACCAGCGCGTTGAGAAACGTGTCGGTCCCCGCCCGGTACTGCGCATCGGCGAGATCATAGCTCTTCTGCCCCGCCGCGACGAGGCGGTCCTGCGCGGCGCGCTGCGTCGTGATCGTCCCGCGCCGTGCGAGTGCATCGGCGACATCCTTGAACGCCGACTGCACCGTCGAGCGATACGTCGCGAGGTAGTATTCCCGCTGCGCCTTCGCGTATTCGAGATTGCCCTTGTTGGTGCCGCCCAGCAGCGGCAGGCTGGCGCTGCCCGAGCCGCTGACGTTGAAGGCGTCGCCGGTGAACAGGCTGCCGAGCGCGGTGCTGGCAAGGCCGATAGCGGAGGTCAGCGAGATCGTCGGGAAGAACGCCGCCCGCGCCGCGCCGATCTGGGCGTAAGCGCTCTTGAGGTTGTGCTCGGCCTCGACCACGTCAGGGCGACGCAGCAGGACTTCGGACGATAGACCTGCGGGCACCTTGCCGATCCGCGTGTCGAGTTCGGCCAGAGACGCCGGCAGTTCGGCGTCCTGCACCGGCCCGCAGACCAGCAGTTCCAGCGCATTGCGGTCCTGCGCGACTTGCGTGGTCTGTGCGGCAATGTCGGAATTGGCCTGCTCCAGCGTCGTTTCCGCCGAGGCGAGGTCGCTGGCGCTCGTCAGGCCGGATTTGAACAGCGAGCGTGTCAGATCGACCGAGCGCTGGCCGCTGGCACGGGTCTGCTCGGCCAGCGCCAGCAGGTCGCGGTCGGAGGCGAGGGTGACGTAGGCGGTCGCCACGTTGGCCACCAGCGTAAGCCGTGCCGAGCGATAGCCGGATTCGGTGCCCAGATAGGTCTCCAGTGCCTCGCGGCTCTGGTTCTTGAGGCGACCGAACAGGTCCAGTTCGAAGGAACTGAAACCGGCGTCGGCGCTGTAGCTCTGGTTGGTGAACTGGGTCGAGTTCACCCCGTGCGTCGCGCTGGCGTCGGCACCTGCGGCTATGGTGGGCAACTGGTACGAACGCTCGACATGGTACTGCGCTCGCGCCGACGCCACGTTCGCTAGGCTCGCCTGCAAGTCCTGGTTGTTGGCGAGCGCCCGTTCGATCACCGCCTGCAGGCGCGGATCGGCGAAGAGCGTGCGCCAGGGCATTCCGGCCGCGCCCGATTGCAGCGGCTCGTAAGCCGCGCCCTGCGGCCACTGCGCTGGGGCGGCGGCTTCGGGGCTGACGTACTTGGGTGCCATGTTGCAGCCGGAAAGGGCCACGGCCAGCGCCATCGTGGAGATCAGGAAGGGGCGCATCAGGCGTGGTCCTCGGTCTGGGTGGCCGGTGCGGTCGTCGCGTCCTTGCGGTGGAACACGCGGGCGACGATGATGAAGAACATCGGCACGTAGAAAATGGCGAGCGCGGTCGCGGTCAGCATGCCGCCGAACACGGCGGTGCCGATGGCGATGCGGCCTTGCGCGCCCGCTCCGCTGGCGATGGCGAGCGGCACGACGCCCGCCATGAACGCGATCGAGGTCATCATGATCGGTCGCAGGCGGACGCGGGCCGCTTCCAGCGCGGCGTGCAGCATGTCCTTGCCTTCGCGCCGCGCGGTCTCGGCGAACTCGACGATCAGGATCGCGTTCTTCGCGGCAAGGCCGATCGTGGTGAGCAGGCCGACCTGGAAGTAGATGTCGTTCTCCAGACCGCGCGCGGCCACGCAGACCACCGCGCCAAGGACGCCGAGCGGGATCACCAGCAGCACCGCCAGCGGCACCGACCAGCTCTCGTAAAGCGCGGCGAGGCACAGGAACACGACGGCGACCGACAGGATGTAAAGGTAGAGCGCCTGTCCGCTCGACTGGTTCTGCTGGTACGACAGGTCGCTCCAGGCATAGCTCGTGCCCGGCGCCAGCTTCTGCTGCAGCGCGACCATTTCCTTCATCGCGTCGCCCGAACTGTAGCCCGATCCGGCGCTACCCTCGATCTGGTACGAGGATCGGCCGTTGAAGCGCGACAGGCCGTTCGGGCCGGTTTCCCACTTCATCGTCGTGAAGGCGGAGAAGGGAACCATCTTGCTGGTGCCATCGGCATTGGTCGCCGAAGTCGAGCGCACGAACCACTTGTCGAGGTCGCTCGGCAACATGCGCGAATCCGCCTGACCCTGCAGGTAGACCTTCTTCACGCGGCCCCGGTCGATGAAGTCGTTGACGTACGTGCCGCCCCATGCCGTGCTCAGCGTATCCGTCGCGTTGTCCACGCTGAGGCCGAGGACCGACAGCTTGGCATCGTCGAAGGTGATGTCGAACTGCGGCGTGTCGGGAAGGCTGGAGGCGCGAACCTGCGAGAGCTTGGGGTCCTGATTGGCGGCGGCGATCAGCTTGTCGCGCAGGGCGACGAACTTGTCGTGGTCCATGTTCGAGGAGTTCAGCAGCTGGAACGTGAAGCCGTTCGACTGGCCGAGGCCCTGGATCGAGGGCGGGGTCATCACGAAGACCTGCGCGTCGCGGATCTTCGACAGCTTGCCCATCAGGCGGCCGCTGATCGCGGTGGCGTTCTGGCTCGAACTGGTACGCTCGTCGAAAGGTGCGAGGCTGGCGAAGCCCATGCCTGCGTTCTGGCCGGAGCCCGAGAAGCTGAAACCAGCGATGGCGAACAGCACCCGCACGTTGCTGCCTTCGGAGGCGAACGCCTGCTCGATCTCCTTGCGGACCTTGTCGGTGCGCTCGGCGGTGGCGCCCGCAGGCAGCTGGTAGACGACCATGACCTGTCCCTGATCCTCGGTCGGCAGGAACCCGGAAGGCAGGCGCACGAAGAGTACGATGATGACGAGGATAACGGCGCCATAAGCCACCAGCCACCAGCGCCGCCGGGCGATGGCGCGCTCGGTCACGGCGACGTAGCGGCCGGTCATGCGTTCGAACCAGTCGTTGAAGCGGCCGAAGACGCGGTCGAGTGCGCGCTTCATGCGCAGCGGCATACCGCGCAGGCCCGGCGCGGGCTCGCGGGCTTCATGCTCGTGTTCGGCCTTGGGCTTCAGCAGCATCGAGCACAGCGCCGGGGACAGGATCAGCGCGGTCAGTACCGAGAGCCCCATGGCCGAGACGATGGTGATTGAGAACTGGCGGTAGATCACGCCGGTCGAACCGCCGAAGAACGCCATCGGCAGCAGCACCGCCGACAGCACCAGCGCGATGCCGACGAGGGCGGAGCCGATCTCCTCCATCGACTGCACGGTGGCGTAGTACGGGCTGAGTTTCTGCTCGTGCATCAGGCGCTCGACGTTCTCGACGACGACGATCGCGTCATCGACGAGCAGACCGATGGCGAGGACCATCGCGAACAGCGTCAGCGTGTTGATCGAATAGCCCAGCACCGCGAGGATGCCGAAAGTGCCGAGCAGCACCACCGGCACCGCGATCGCGGGCACCAGCGTCGCGCGCCAGCTTTGCAGGAAGGCGTACATCACCAGCACGACGAGGACGACCGCGATCAGCAGCGTCTCGATCACTTCCTCGATCGACAGCTTGACGAAGTCGCTGGTGTCGCGCGGATAGGCGATCTTGTAGCCTTCGGGCAGGCTCTGCGACAGTTCGCCGACCCGTTCCTTGACGGCGGCGACGGTCTTGAGCGCGTCGGCGCCCGAAGCCAGCTGGATGCCGATACCGGCGCCCGGATGGGCGTTCATGCGCCCGTTCACCGTGTAGCTTTCCTGGCCCATCTCGACCGTGGCGACGTCCGACAGGCGCACGATGGAGCCATCCGTCAGCGTCTTGACGACGATCGCGCGGAACTGCTCGGGCGTCTGCAGGCGTGACTTCGCCTTGACGACGGCGTTGAGCTGCTGCCCCTTCGCCAGTGGCTGCGCGCCGAGCTGACCGGCGGACAAGTCGACGTTCTGCGCGGTGAGGGCGCTTTGGACGTCGGAGGGGATCAGCTGGCGCGCCTGCAGCTTCGCGGGGTCGAGCCAGATGCGCATGGCATATTGCGAGCCGAGCACGCGCACGCCGCCCACGCCGTTGACGCGGGCAAGGTCGTCCTGGAAGTTGGAGACGAGGTAGTCGGCGACGTCGCTCGACGAGGTCTTGTCGCTCTCGTCATAGAGCGCGACCACCAGCACCATGTCGGAGTTGGACTTGGTGACGGTCAGGCCCTGTTGCTGCACCTGGCTGGGCAGGCGCGAGTTCGCCTGCTGCACCTTGTTCTGCACCTGCACTTGCGCCACGTCGGGGTCGGTGCCCTTCTCGAAGGTCGCGGTGACCGAGGCGGAGCCCGAACTGTCGGAACTCGACGAGAAATAGAGCAGGTTGTCGATGCCGGTCAGCTGCTGTTCGATCACCTGCGTGACCGAGTTCTCCAGCGTCTGCGCCGATGCGCCCGGATAAGTGGCGCTGATGTTGACGGAAGGCGGGGCGACGTCCGGGTACTGGGACACGGGCAGGCTAATGATCCCGCCGATGCCCGCCATCATGACGACGATGGCGATGACCCAGGCGAAGATCGGCCGGTCGATGAAATAGCGACTGAGGTTCATGGCGTTACTGGTCCAGCTTCGCGGCCACGGCCTTGACGGTCGCGCCTGCGCGCGTCTTGTCGGAGCCCTCGACGATCAGGCGGTCGCCCGCCTTGAGGCCGCTGGAGATCAGCCACTTGTCGCCGATCGCCTGCCCGACCACGACCGAGCGCTGCTCGACCTTGCCCTGCGCGTTGACGACGAGGGCGACGCCGTTGCCCTTTGCATCGCGCGAGATACCCTGCTGCGGCGCGAGGATCGCGCTGCGCATCGTCCCCTGCGGCGTATCGACGGTCACGAACATACCCGGCATCAGCAGCCCGTCGGGGTTGGGGAACTTCGCGCGCAAAGTAACGGTGCCCGCTTCCGGATCGACGTTGACCTCGTTGAACTCGACGGTGCCCTTCTGCGGGTACTGCGTGCCGTCCTCCAGCGTCAGCGTGACGGCGGTGCTGGCGGGTATGATGGTGCCCTTGGCGAGACTCTTGCGCAGTTTCAGCAGGTCGGCGGACGACTGGGTGATGTCGACAAAGATCGGGTCGAGCTGCTGGATCGTCGCCAGAGCATCCGACTGCCCGGAGGTGACCAGCGCCCCTTGCGTGAAGGCGGAGCGGCCGATGCGCCCGGTGATCGGCGCATAGACGCGCGTGAAGCCGAGGTTGACCTGCGCCGTGCGGATCGCCGCCTGATACTGGTGTACGGAAGCGGTCGCGGCGCGGGCGGAGGCGATGGTCTCGTCGCGGTCCTGCGCGCTCACCGCGTCGGTCTCGCCCAGCGTGCCGTAGCGGCGTGCCTTGGCCTGCGCGCTGTAGAGCGTGGCCTGCGCGTTCTCCAGCTGCGCGCGCGAGGTATCGAGCGTCGCTTTGTAGAGCCGTGCGTCGATCTGGTAGAGCGGCTGCCCGGCCTTCACCACCGAGCCTTCGGTGAACAGCCGCGCCTGGATGATGCCGTCAACCTGCGGGCGCACTTCGGCGACTGCGGTGGCGGCGGTGCGGCCCGAAAGCGAGGTCGATACGGTGACCGGCTCCGCCTTCAGCGTGACCACGCCGACCTCTACGGCCTGCTGCTGCGGCGCCGACTGCCCGCCGCACCCGGCGGTCATGACGGTGGCGAGCGCGAGGGCGGAGGCGACGGCAAGATGCCGGATGGAAGGTTGCAACCCGAAGGCTCCTTTTACGGAAACATGTTTGGGCGCCGTATCCTGCCGAGGGGCCTCAGCGGGCAAGCCTCGGCGCGTTTCGGCATGTTGCGTCGTGCAACCAAATGTCGCGCCGTGTATCTTGGGGCAGACAAGGATACCGAAGCGGATTAGACATCAGCCCATGACCGCAACAGCCCCCGTAGCCAATGGGCGCATCGTCATCCTCGAAGACGACCCCGACATTCGCGAACTGATCATCGGCCAACTCTCGCGCGAGCCGCAGGAGGTGGAGGCTGTCGGCACCGTGGCGGAGCTGCGCGCGATCCTGAAGCAGCGGCATGTGGACCTGCTGATCCTCGACCTCAACCTGCCGGACGGGGACGGGCTCGACCTGTGCCGCGAGCTGAGCGCGTCGGGCCATCAGGGCGCGATCATGATGGTGACCGCGCGTGACGACGCCATCGACCGCGTGCTGGGGCTGGAACTCGGCGCCGACGATTACCTGACCAAGCCGTTCGAGCCGCGCGAGCTGCTGGCGCGTGTGCGCAACCTTCTGCGCCGTGCGCGCGTGGCCGATCAGGGCCGCCCGCGCGGCGCCCGGTTCGCGCGCTTCGGTCCGTGGCGGCTCGACCTGCACCAGCGTCGTCTGGTGACCGACGACGATCGGCTGGTCATGCTCTCCTCGGCCGAATACCGGCTGCTTCGCCAGTTCGTCGAGGCGCCCAACCGCGTCCTCTCGCGAGAAGAACTGCTGCCCGAGCGCAGCGCCACGGTGGCGTTCGACCGGACCATCGACATCCAGATCAGCCGCCTGCGCCAGAAGCTCGCGGGCGTGCAGGGGGGCACCGACCTCATCCTCACCGTGCGCAGCGAAGGCTACGTGCTGCCGGGGCCTGTGTCATTTGAATGAGTCTCGTCGGGTGACCGGGACCACGGCCTCCCGGTCGGGCTGGTGGCGCGATGCGGCCCGGTGGCTGCGCGCCTACCCGGGGTCGCTCGCGGGGCAATTGACGCTGATCCTGGTGATCGGGATGCCGGCAGCCTCGCTGCTCGCGCTGCACGTCTCGCAGGTCTGGAAGGATAATGCCTTTGCCGAACGGCAGCACGAAGCCGCCCTGCTGAGCGCGGCCGATATCGCGCGCCGTTATCAAACCGCGCCCGAGAGAACGGAAAAGTGGCTCTCCGCCGGCTTTATCCTCGGAGCGCACAAGGCCGATGCGGCGCTGGCGACGAGGGGCTGGGAGCCGGCCCTGTCCCGCAGCGTCAGCCAGCGGCTTGGCCACCCGGCGCAGGCGCGCAAGCTGCGACGGGCGGAATGCTTCTCCAACTTCGTGCGCTACCCTCCGGCGGCCGGGATGAACACCGATCCGCTTCCCGATTGCTGGCTCGTGCATTACGTAGATGCAGTGGGCACGGAACGGCACTTCGTGATCGACCTCCTGCCCAATCCCGATCGGGGCCAGCCTCCCGTCGGTCCGCCCTACCTCGAGCTTATCGTCATCGCCGGTGCCCTGCTGGGCCTTCTTACCGCGCGCATCGCCACGGCCCCGCTGCGGCGCATGGAGAAGGCGGCGCGGCAATTCTCGCTGGCGGGCGATCTTGAACCCATCCCGGTCAAGGGGCCGAGCGAGGTACGCGCCGCGCTGGAGACGTTCAATCTTGCGCAGTCGCGCGTGCGCGAGGGCCTGCGCGAGCGCACGCAGATCCTTGCCTCGGTGACGCATGACCTGCAGACGCCGCTGACGCGCCTGCGGCTCAGGCTAGAACAGGTCGAGGACGAAGTGCTGCGTGCGCGGCTGGTCGCCGACCTTGCGGTGACGCAGCAGATGGTGCGCGACGGCCTGGACCTCGCGCGGAGCAGCGAGGTGCGCGAGCCCTGGGCGGTGATCGACGTCGATTCCGTGCTCTCGGCGCTGGCCGAGGATTATACGGAGATCGGCCGCGAGGTGTCCTTCGTCGAGCAGCGCCGGGTGGAAGCGCGCGTCAAGCCCAACGCGCTGGGCCGTGCGCTCGCCAACCTCGTGGACAATGCGCTCAAGTACGGCGGCACCGCGGAACTGCGCTGCATGATGGAGAAGGGCGACCTCGTCATCCACGTCATCGACCACGGGCCGGGACTGGCCGACGACGAGATCGAGAGCGCCTTCCAGCCGTTCCGCCGCCTCTCCACCAGCAAGGGTACGGGCACGGGCACGGGCATCGGCCTGACCATCGCGCAGGCGCAAGTCGCGACGTTCGGCGGTGTCGTCACGCTGCGCAATGCGGCCGAAGGCGGACTGATCGCGGAAATCCGCGTTGAGGCCGCGAAAGTGCCCTGAAATGGCGGCTGAACCGCAGATTGTCAGCACCGTTGGAGGCGGTTAGGCTGGTGAAAGTACCCATGCCAGAGGTGTTTCCGTCCATGCCCTTCCTTTCGACTGCCCTGCTACATGACGCTTGAAGCACGGGCGAGGGCGGCGCTGCGGCAGGGGGACCTGCAGGGCGCGGTAACCGCTGCAGGCGCGCTGGCGAAGGCCAACCCGGACGAGCCGACGGGTTTCTTCCTGCTCGGCGTGGCGGCGGCGGAGGCGGGGCAGATCGCGCGCGCGGTCCCCCTGATCGAGGCGGCGGTGGCGCGCGGACCTCAGGCCGAGCACCTTGCGCAACTGGCGAGGCTGCTGATCCTGTTGCGTCGCGACGGAGAGGCGGCGCAAGCCGCGCGGCAAGCCATGGCGCTCTCGCCCGGGGATGCGCGCACTTTCGATACAATCGGCTGCGTGCTGGCCCGCCTTGGCGATCACGAAGCCTCTTTCGCGCCGTTCACGGCGGCGGTGGAGGGCGAGCCCGGAAACCTCGAATACCGCTACAACCTTGCGGCGGCGAGCGGCTTCACCGGCCGGGTCGAGCAGGCGCGGATGCATTACGAGACGATTATCGCCGCCGATCCGGGCAACGCGCGGGCGCACTATGCGCTGGCGATCCTGTCGCGGCAGACCGCGCAGGCCAATCACGTCCCCCGGCTCGAAGCCGCGCTGGCGGCTGCCGTCGATCCCGCCGATGCACTGCGCATCCGTTATGCCCTGGCCAAGGAGCATGAGGATATCGGCCATACCGCCGATGCATTCCGCCACCTCTCCGCCGCCAACCATGCCCACAAGCGCAACATCGACTACGATTTCGCACAGGACGCCGAGATCTTCGACGCGATCGAGGCGGTGTTCGGCGCCGGGGACCCTGTGAACGGCCCCGTAAATGGCAGCGGCCATGCCGGAGCCTCGCCGATATTCGTGGTCGGCATGCCGCGCACCGGCACCACGCTGGTCGATCGCATCCTTTCGTCCCATCGCGATGTCGAGGCGGCAGGCGAACTGCAGGCGATGCCGATCGCGGTGAAACAGCTTGCGGGCACTCCATCGCGCCGCGTGATCGATGCCGAAACCGTAGTGGCGAGCGCCGCGATCGATCCGGAAACGCTGGGCGCCGCCTATCTCGAACGCGCAGCGCATCATGTCGCGCGGGCAAAACGGCGGTTCACGGACAAACTGCCCGCGAATTTCCTCTATATCGGTCATATCGCGCGGGCTTTGCCCGATGCCCGGATCGTGTGCCTGCGCCGCAACCCGATGGATACGGTCTGGAGCAACTACAAGAACCTGTTCGCCAGCCAGTCGGCCTATTACGCATATTCCTATGATCTGATGGACACGGCGCGCTACTATGCGCGGTTCGACCGGCTGATGGCGCTGTGGCAAAGGTTCTGGCCGGAGCGCGTGCTGCAATTGTCCTACGAAGCGCTGGTTGCCGATCAGGAGGGTCAGACGCGGCTGCTGCTGGATCACTGCGGGCTGGACTGGGATCAGGCGTGCCTGTCGTTTCACGAGAACACGGCGGCCGTCGCCACGCCGAGCGCCGCGCAAGTGCGCCGCCCGATCAATTCCGATGCCATGGGCAAGTGGCGCGCTTACGCCGATGCGCTTGCACCCGCGCGCGACTGGCTTCAGGCGCAGGGTGTGCAGACAGGGTAAAGGCCGCTTCCACAACAGGAAATGGGGCGCTTTTCCGATCATGGAAAAGCGCCCCGATCCTGTCTGCGAATATACCTGCCGGTATCAGGCAGGCGTCAGTACTTGATATGGGCTTCCACGCCGACGACGCGCGGCGTCAGCACGGTCTGGCTGTAGTAGCGAACGGCCACCCCGTCGTTGACACCAATGCGCGAGCGGTCGTTACCGACCGAGACCACGGCGTACTTGTCGAAGATGTTGTTCGCGAACACGCTGACCCCGAACTTGTCGGTGTCATAGGACAGCGAGGCGCGGTGCAGGACATAACCGTCCAGCTTGTCGCCATAGGCACGGTCCCAGCCGAGGCGGCTGACGACGCTGCCGCGATAGGTGGCCGTCCAGTTGGCCGAAAGCTCACCGTTGCCCATCGGCACCGTGTAAGTGGCACCCAGGCTGCCCGAGTTCTTGGCCGAGTTCGGCAGGCGATCGCCGGACAGCGCATCGAGCTGGACGAAGCGGAAGCTGTAGTCGTTCGGCACCCGGCGGATGGTGAGGATGCCGGGGATGTCTTCGGTGAGGTAGGCGTCGTTGTAGGCATAGTTGCCCTGAATCGTGAGGGCCGGGATCGGCTTGATCTGGAACGAGGTTTCGATGCCCTTCGACACCGCGCGGCCGCCGTTGACGGTGATGCCGGTCGCGCCGTTCACGGTTGCGGAGGCAACTTGCAGGCCGGTCCACTTGGTGTGGTAGGCGTCGATATTGAACGTCACCTTGCGGTCGAACAGCTGGGCGCGGAAACCGACCTCGATCGTCTTGGTCGAGTCCGGGCCGTACTGCAGTTCGTCGGGCAGAGCGCAGATGTTCTGGCCCGGCGGCAGCGGATTGTCGCAAGGCGCGACCGTGTTCGGCCCGCCGATCCGATAGCCCTTGCTGTAGGTGGCATAGGCCATCAGGTCGGGCGTGAAGTTGTAGGAAGAGTTGAACTTCCAGACCCAGCCATCCTGACCGGCCTTTCCGCCCGACACCGTCTTGTCATAAGGGCTGAGCGGCTGACCGAGCAGCGGCAGGGTCTGCGCGCCGGCAATCTCCGAGCTGTATTTGAAGTAGCGCGCGCCGGCCGTGACCTGCCATTCCGGTGTGACGTGGAAGGTGCCTTCGCCGAATACCGCCTGCTCTTTGACTTTCGAACGGGTGTAGGAAACGTATTCCAGTTCGTTCGGGTTCGTCGCCAGATCGACCCAGGGGTGGCCGGGAACGTGCTCGGCATAATCGCTCTGCAGTTTCTGCTCGTTGTAGAACCCGCCGAGCACCCAGTTGAACGGGCCGCCGTGGGTGGAGACGAGGCGCACTTCCTGGTTGACCTGCTGGCGGCGGCTGTAGCGCTCGTTCCAGCTGGAGAACTCGGGGAACAGTTCGTAGTCGTAGTCGAGGTCGAGCAGCAGGTCAGTGTTGTCGGCGCGCGATTTCGACTTCACGTTGGTGTAGGCGCTCGTCCAGACGAGGTCGGCGATGTCGAAGACGTTGGCGTTGATCTCCATGCTCAGGAGATGCGCGCGGCGGTTCATCGGCTCCTTATAGCGTGCGGCGCTCTCGTACTTGCCCGAACCCAGGACACCTGCACTGTTGGCCTGCGAGCCCTCGGTCTTCGTGCGCTGGAAGGCGTAAGTGAAGATGACCTTGAAGTCGTCGTCGGTCTGGAAAAGCAGCTGGTTGCGGGTGGTGAAGGTCTTCTCGAAGTTGAGATCCTTCGCCTTGTGCAGGTTCGCGTCGTATTCCGCGCCGGTCGGGCGGGAGGTGCCGTTGGGCTGGGGGTCGGACACGCCCGGCTCGTTCAGCAGGAACGGATAGTCGATGAAGCCGGGGTCGTAGTAGTAACCGGTCGAGGAACGGAAGGCGATGTGGTCCTTCACGATCGGGATATTGACCATCCCGTCGACCTGATAACCGAGCTTGGATGCGTGCGACTTGACGTAAGTACGGCCGTGCGCCTCGCCTTCCCATTCCTCCGTGTTGGGGCGGTTGGGAATGTAGCGGATCGCGCCCGCCATCGTGCCGAGGCCGTAGAGCGTGCCTTGCGGACCGAGCAGGGTCTCGACGCGCTGGATGTCGAGCAGCTTGAAGTCGTAGTAGAGCGGAACTTCGCCTAGGTAGATGCCCATGGCGTTGTCGTAGTCATCGCCGTCGGTCTGGGTGTCCGATGCGTTGAGGCCGCGCATGACGATCGTGCCGGTGCCGCGCGGGCCGGTGTCGGAGATGGTCAGGCCGGGGGTGAAGTCCGCCAGGCCGCGCACGTCGTTTATGCGCTGGCGGGCGATCTGGTCCGCGCCGATCGCCGAGATATTGATCGGCGTGTCCATGATCGTGGTTTCGCGGCGGGTGCCGGTGACGATGATGGCGTCGCCCTCATCGGAAGCCGCAGGTGCCTCCTGCGCCGTGGCGGGCATCGCGAGCACGGCGCTCGTGATCATGGTTGCGGACAGAAGCCCTGCTCTCAGTTTCGCGCGATAAGTCATGTGCTTCCCCAGTTTCGGTTGACGTGCCCCGTGCCCGGCCCGCTCCTTGGTCGAGCCCGGTGGGTGTAGTATCGAGGACCCTCATTCGTGCGCCGGCCATCGCTTTGCGGATGTCGTGCCGACGCGCTTGCACTGCCCTCGGCCCTGAATGCCGCCGAGGTGTTCGCTCCCGTGATGCGTTGAATTCTTATTGCGGCTCGGTTGGCCGCTTTAGTTTGCCGGTTGCGCGGTGCTGCCGCGTGCTGCCCTGATCCGGTCGATCAGGGGCTGGAACGGGAACAGGAACTGCTCCCGGATGGACAGGCGCCTGAGATCGTCCTGCCCGACGACGCTGGCTTCGCCTTCCTTGTAGGTGCCGAAGATGCGATCGAGCAGGATCAGCGAATTGCCGTAGTTGCAGCGCGTGCTCTCGTAATCGGTCGAGTGATGCAGGCTGTGATGGCGGATCGTGGTGAAGAAGAAGGAATAGAACAGCGGGGGATCGGAGCGCACGTTGGCATGCGCGAACGTCGACACCACGTTCAGGATGTTGAAGCCGCAGAACAGCGCGGTCGGCGAGAGGTCGAACAGAGCGAGCACGCTCAGGCTGATCAGGAACAGCTCGATCGGGTTGCCGACCGCGCCCTTGGCGGCGTTGAGCTGGGTGATGTGATGGTGCGGCGCGTGGGTTAGCCAGAACGGCGTGGAATTGTGCATCAGGCGATGCATCCAGTACTGACCGAACTCCATGATGAAGACCACCAGCGCCACCTGCAGCAGCCAGGGCATGTGCATCGCCCACTGCGTAGTGATGCCGAGCGATTTCTTGGCCGCCTGCAGCGGTTCCTCGGCCAGCGCGGTCGCAGTCCAGGAAATGACGGTGGCGCTCAGCACGACGTAGAACAGGTCGGTGAAGAACTCACGCCAGTTCATGCGCCATCCGGCGTGCCGCTCATGCACGAACTCGAGGCCCAGCACGACGACGGTGATCAGCGCGGACGTGACGATGATCGTCCAGCCGTTGTCGGTCAGCGCCTTGGGCGCGAAAGCCCAGAACGCAACGATCACGGCGACGAAGGTCGGGGGCACGAGGTTGAAGATCTTCTGCTTCACGCCGTCGTCAGTTACGAAGGTATGAGGCATAAGAGCATCAGTCGCGAAGGCAGCCGCATCGTTCGAGAGAACCGTGTCGCGGACTGGCAGTTGTTCCATCGAAAACCCCCCATCCAGACCGGTGGACCGGCCTGCTGTTGCAAGATTCTCTCTCCCCGTTTCTTCGCTCTGCCCGGCGATTTGATACAAGCTATGGATATTACGTTTCTCGTCAAGCGTATTAATTGAGGGCCATGCGTTTTGGCGAGGAGGCGCAGGAAATCGCGCGGGAACGTGGTTTTTGTGCATCTGCGTAACACGCATGTAGTCTACCGCTGCGTCCGGTGGCGCGTGTCGGCACGCTGCCGATTCGGGCGCCCGTCAGTAACGGTAGGGATTCTTGTCGATCGTCGTCGTCCCGCGCGTCTGGTTGCACAGGAACACGGTGCCGGTGAAGTAGATGCCGGGCTCGGTGATCTTCTGCGCATAGTCCCACGCTTCGCGCAGCTGCTGCACGGTCATCTGCACCGGGGCCTCGTCGGGCTGGTACGTCATTCCGTAGGCGTAGTCCTCGCCATCCTTGCTGATCTCGACGTGGCAGCCCATGACGTGCGTGACGGGGTGCGTGTCGCAGAACTGGATCAGGCGCTTCATGCTGTCGTACCACGGTTCCCAGAAGCTGATGTAGCAGCGGCCGCGATAGAACATGTCCCCGGTATACAGGATCTGGGTGTAGCTGTCGTAGTACGCGAACTCCGAGACGACGTGCCCCGGCGAGCCCCATATCAGGATTTCGCGCCCCCCGAGGTCAAGGGTCACGCGCTCCTCGGGGAAGTTGGTCATGCCCCAGAAGCCGACCATCTCCTCGTGCGTCAGGCCCATGTAGCGGGTGTTCGGCCGGTCGGCGAACTGGTTGGTCGCGGCGTAGTGGTCGTCGTGGAGATGGCTGAACGCCACCAGCAGTTCGAGGCTCGCGGGATCGCGGCCGTTGCGGCGGCACCACTCGTCGATGCACTGGTCGACCACGGCGCGCAGATCGCAGTCGTTGCGCAGTTGCACATAGCCTTCGTCCAGCAGCAGCACACGGTCGTTGCCAAAGTAGAGCGGCGCGAACGGGGCCTCGTAGCTATAGGCCTTGTTCTGGCGCAGGATCGCGGTGTGAGGGTTGTACCAGTGGACCTGCACCGCCGGATCGGTGTTATCCATGCAGGACGGGGAGCCGCAGATCCACTTGTCGGGGAAGGTCCCGGTTGCGGGCAGGTTGCTCTTGAAATCGACCGGCGGCGGCCGCGTGGCGGCGACGGCCGCGTCGGAGAGGGAGGTTAGCCCCATGCCGGTCAGCGGCACGGCGGCGACGGCGGCGTTGTAGCTCAGGAAGGCGCGTCGATCCACGACAGGGCTCCTTGTATGGAAAGGTGGCGTCAGAACGGGTGCGGGGCGCGGATATTGGGCACGCCTTCGGGCCAGACCGGGGTGCGCTGGTCCGGGCTGACGCCATTGAACAGCACGAAATCGGGGCGGATCAGCATCATGTCCTTGCCCTGCACCGCGCGCGCGGCGTCGAGCGCTTCGTCGATCAGGTTCGGCGTCATTTCGAGCACCCGCTCGTAAGGCTTGAAGTTCGCGAAGCGCGGGTAATACTTGCCCGGGACGAACATCATCTCGATGTGTCCGCCCAGCACCCACTTCACAGAGTTGGCGGCGGCGAACGCCTTGAGCCTCTCCAGCGAAGCGACGAAATCGGTGTCGTTGCCGATGTTGATCTTGCCGGGGAACAGCAGGTCGCCGGTGAACAGCAGGTCGCAGTAGGGGTCGTAGAAACTGACCCCGTCCTTGTGCGTGCCGGGTGTCGGGATCACCGTAATCACGCGGTCGCCGAGGTCGATTCTACCGGTGCCCGAAGGCCAGTTCGCGATGCCGTAGGCCTTCTGCATCAGCGCGAGAGGCTTGGGAACGATCGTGGTATCCGGCCGGTCGGCGAACTGCACGAGGCCCTGATTTTGCGCGATGTCCTCTGCAGAAGTGAGCGCGACGGTCAGCGGCACCTTTGTCCGCCCCCGCGCCTTCGCCCAGCGTGCGATGATCGCGTCCACCGTCTCGCGCAGGGGATAGTGCGCGGCGTTGGCGGTGGCGCCGGTGTCGATCAGCAGCGCGCCCTTGTTGCCCAGCAGCAGGTACGTGAACGGCGCCTCCCAGTGGACGCACACGTTCTGGCGCAGCACGAATGTATCCTCGTTGTACTGCACCACCTGCACGCGCGGATCGCGGTTCTTCGCCGCGACGTTGGAGCCGTAAGTCCAGCGGAACGACAGGCTGCCCGCGGCCGGTCCGTCGCAGGCATAGTCGTGCATGACCGGCTTGCTGCGGTGGAGCGGCACGGCGCTGTCGGTATTACGCACGCCGGGGGGATTGTACCCCAGCGCCGGGTTGCCGTTGGGATAGGCGCGCCCGGTGGCGGCCTGCGAACTGCCGGAAAACCCCGTGCTACGGGTAGGACTCTGTGCCAAGAAATGCCCCCACACTGGCTGCGAGCAGATGAACACCGGCTCGATCACGGGTCAGCTTATCGATATTACGAAACGTGACAACGGTATTATTTTTATGCGATGGGAGTATCACTCCCCCGTCAACTGCGCCTCCAACTGCTGCTGTCATCGGCGGCAAGGTTGGTATAGGGGAGGGGTCTTGTCGTTCCAGAAAGGGCGCCGCTTGAGCACCGATCCCGCCAGTCTTGCCCGGCTCTCCATGAGCCTTCCCGCAGACCTGTTCCGCCAGCTGGATGCCATGGTGGAGGAGCGCGGGCTGCCCTCGCGCTCGCAGCTGATCGCGGAGCTGATCCGCCACGCCCTTGCCGAGCATGAGGCCCTGACCCGGCCGGAAGAGATGCTCGCGGGAACGATCACGCTGGTGTACCGGGGCGACAAGGGGCGGGTGCGTCACCAGCTGGCGCAGAGCCAGGCGGAGTACCTGAAGGAAGTGATCTCCTCGCAGCACGTCTTCCTTGAAGATGATCAGTCGATGGAAGTCCTGCTGGTGCAGGGACCGGCCGAACGGCTGAAGGAACTGTGCGACGCGCTGCGCGCCATTCGCGGCGTTCACCAGCTGCAGCTGGTCACCACCACCGCACTGCTGCCGCCGCTTCACGAGCAGGATGAGGTCGCCGCAAAGGTGGCGGAAACCTCGCGCAAGCCGCAGCCCAAGGACGAAGTGGCGGCCTGAAGACTCGCGCATGATGCACAAGGCCAATGGCATACACAAGTATTACAAAAATCGCGCACCGTAATAATTTTCGATGGACAAGGACCCGAATCGCAGCAATGTTGCACTGCGAAAGGGGACCGAGTCATGATCGTATCGATCCGCAGCATTGCCAAGGCCGCGCTGATGGCCACCGCGATGCCGGCAGCACTTCTCACCGCCGCCTGCTCGCAGGCGCCGAGCGAAGCGCCCAAGCGTACCGAATTCAACATCGGATGGTCGATCTACGCGGGCTGGATGCCCTGGCCCTATGCCCAGCAGGCGGGCATCGTGAAGAAGTGGGCCGACAAGTACGGGCTCAAGATCAACATCGTGCAAGTCAACGACTACGTCGAGTCGGTGAACCAGTACACCGCAGGCAAGCTGGACGGCGTCACCGTCGCCAACATGGATGCGCTGACGATCCCGGCGGCGGGCGGCAAGGACACCAGCGCGATCATCGTCGGTGACTATTCCAACGGCAACGACGGCATCCTGATGAAGGGCGCTGGCGATCTCAAGGCGATCAAGGGCCAGTCGGTCAACCTGGTCGAACTTTCGGTGTCGCACTACCTGCTGGCGCGTGGGCTGAACTCGGTCGGCATGCAGCTGCGGGACGTGAAGACGGTCAACACCGGCGATGCCGACATCGTCGGCGCCTTCGCCAGCCCCGACGTCAAGGTCGCGGTGGCGTGGAACCCGCAGCTCAATGCGATGAAGGCGCAGCCGGGCGCGAAGCTGGTGTTCAGTTCGGCCGATATTCCCGGCGAGATCCTCGACCTGCTCTGCGTCGACACTGCCACGCTGAAAGCCAACCCGAACCTAGGCAAGGCGCTGGCGGGGATCTGGTACGAGACGACCGCGCTGATGATGCGCCAGGACGCCGAGGGCAAGGCCGCCCGCGCGGCGATGGCCAAGCTGGCGGGCGCGACACCGGAAGCGTTCGACAGCCAGCTGAGTACAACGTTCCTCTACTCCGACGCCAAGGCCGCCGTCGCCGCGACCGACGCGCCCGCGCTCGTCACCACGATGACCCGCGTGCGCGATTTCAGCTTCTCCAAGGGACTGTTCAAAGGCGCCAGTTCGGCCGACGCGGTGGGCATGTCGTTCCCCGGCGGCAAGACGCTGGGCGATGCACAGCACGTTACCTTGCGCTTCGACGACAGCTTCATGAAGATGGCCGCCGACGGCAAGCTCTAGAACCGTCCGCCACTGCGAGAGGGTCGCGGTGGCGAGGCGGGATAAGCACAACACTCCACAGGTGGGATCACGACAATGCGCTGGGTGAATCGTCAGGTCGGGCGAGGGGGGCGGGTGCTTCTCGGCGCGGTTCCGATCCTGCTGCTCCTGCTGGTCTACATCGTCATGGCCGCGAGCCGCCATGCGGTGAACCCGGCCGACAAGATCCTGCCGCTGCCCGGCGCGATGGCCGAGAGCATGTCGGCGCTGCTCTTCGTGCCCGACCAGCTTACCGGACAACTGGTGTTCTGGGCGGATACCATGGCGAGCCTGCAGCGTCTCGGCATCGGTCTCGGCATCTCGACGCTGATGGCGCTGGTGGTGGGCCTTGCGCTCGGCGTCTTGCCGCCGGTGCGCGCCGCTTTCGGCCCACTGGTCACCGGCATCGCGGTGATCCCGCCGATCGCGCTGCTGCCGATCCTGTTCATCGCGCTTGGCCTCGGCGAAACCTCCAAGGTTGCGCTGATCGTCATCGGCATCGCGCCGGTCATGATCCGCGACATCGCCGCCCACGTCTCCGCGCTGCCCAAGGAGCAGGTGATCAAGGCGCTGACGCTGGGCGCCAACAGCTGGCAGGTGATGATCCGCGTCGCCCTGCCGCAAGCGATGCCGCGCCTGCTTCACGCCATCCGCCTCGCGCTCGGCCCGGCCTGGGTGTTCCTGATCTCGGCCGAGGCGATCGCGTCGGACGTGGGGCTCGGCTACCGCATCTTCCTTGTGCGCCGCTACCTCTCGATGGACGTGATCCTGCCTTACGTCGCGTGGATCGCGCTGCTGGCCATCGCGATGGACATGGCGCTGACTTTCCTCAGCCACCGGCTGTTTCCCTGGGCACATGGAGAAAGCCATTGAGCACCCTCCTGAGCTTCCGCGACGTCTGGGTCGAATACGGCGACCGGATCATCATCGAAAAGCTGAACCTCGACATCGAGCAAGGCGCCTTCGTCTCGATCGTCGGCCCATCCGGCGCGGGCAAGAGCAGTTTCCTGCGCCTGATACTGGGGCAGGAAGGGCCGAGCCGGGGCGTCATAACCCTCGACGACACGCCGCTCAAACCCGAATGCGGACCGGATCGCGGCGTCGTGTTCCAGCGCTATTCGGTGTTCCCGCACCTGACCGCGCTGCGCAACACGATCCTCGGGCTCGAATGCGAGAAGGCGCCCGTGTTCGGCCGCCTGTTCGGCAGCGCCCGCCGCGCGGCGCAAGAGGAGGCGACCGAGATGCTGACGGCGGTGGGCCTCGGCCATAGCCTCGACCTCTACCCCGCGCAGATGTCGGGCGGCATGCAGCAGCGCCTCGCGATCGCGCAGGCGCTGGTCAAGCGGCCCCGCATCCTGTTGCTGGACGAGCCGTTCGGCGCGCTCGACCCCGGCATCCGCGCCGACATGCACGCGCTCATCCGCAATCTGTGGCGCAAGTATGCGCTGACGATCGTGATGGTGACGCACGACATTCGCGAGGCGTTCTCGCTGGGCACGCGCGTCCTCACGCTCGACAAGCGCCGCCACGATCCGCACGCGCCGCACCGTTTCGGGGCGACGGTCGTCTACGACCTGCCGATGCGCGCGCGGGTGGACGAGGAGACGGCCGCGTGATCGCGTCGACCCCCTTTTCGTCGTTCGCGCGAAGGCGGGAACCCGTCTCCTGAAGGTGCCTGCCGAACCGTCGCCGGATTGGTCTGCGCCTTCGCGGGGATGACTGGAAAGAAAGAATGCATTCGCCATAATATTACGATTGACGTAAATCGTAATAACTGAAAAGAGAATGGCCATGGGCTCCGATTCCGCAAGCCTGGCGCGGCTCAGTATGAGCCTGCCGGCAGACCTCTTCAGACAGCTCGACATGATGGTGGCGGAACGCGGCCTGCCTTCCCGCTCGCAACTGATCGCCGAACTGATCCGCCATGCTCTGGCCGAGCACGGTTCGCTGATGCGGCCCGACGAAATGCTCGCGGGCACCATCACCCTGGTCTACCGCAGCGAGCGGGGCCGGGTGCGGCACCAGCTTTCCCAGACCCAGGCCAGTTACCTGAAGGAAGTGATCTCCTCGCAGCATGTCGTGCTGGAGGACGACCAGTCCCTCGAAGTTCTGCTCGTGCAGGGTCCGGCCGTGCGGCTGAAGGAACTGTGCGACGCGATCCGCCGGGTGCGCGGGGTGCAGCAGTTGGAGCTGGTCACCACCACCGCCCTCCTGCCGCCGCTCTACGACCAGAGCGGGGACGATTTCAAGAATATCGGAGCGCATTCATGACCGAGACATTGGCCGATCCGCTCGCTGCCCGCGACCATGCCCGTGCCCAGGGCGGCACCGTGGTCGAGAGCATGCCGGTGCTCCCCCCCGTGGCCGAAGACTTGCCGGAGGGCGTCGGCGCCGCGGACCTCGTGTGGGAGGAAACCATCGCGGCGGGCGGCTACGCCACGCGGCGGCTGACGCGCGGGAGCCGGCTGCGGCTGATCGACGCGAAGGGCGATGCCTGCGCCTCGATCCTGCTGTTCAACGCCGAAATGCCGACCGAGCGGCTCAACGTGGCGGACACGGTGAAGGTCCAGTGGAACGCCTATCTCGGCGAAGGCAAGCTGCTGCTGTCCGACATGGGCCGCGTGATGATGAGCATCGTCGAGGACGGCGCCGGCACGCACGACACGTTCTGCGGCACCTCCAACCCCGCGACGAACCTGGCCAGGTACGGCGAGGGCCGCAATTCCGGGGCCTTCCCCAGCGGCCGCGACCGCTTCCTGCTCGGCGCGGCCAAGCATGGCCTCGGCCGCCGCGACGTGCATCCGTGCGTGACGCTGTTCAAGGGCGCCAGGATCGAGGCGGACGGCGCCATCACGCCCGAGGTCGGCCCGTTCGCGCCCGGCCGCACGGTGATCCTGCGCGCCGAGATGGACGTGATCGTGGTGATCGCCAATGTCCCGCACGTCCTCGATCCGCGCCCTGAATATACCGTGACGCCGCTGCGCGCCTCGGCATGGCGCGGCCCGGTGACGGGCATCGACGATCCGGTGCGCACCGCCAGTCCCGAGGGCCTGCGCGCCTTCGAGAACGTCGAAGACTACTTCCGCCGCTGATTGAAGGGACACGCGATCATGAGCACCGATCCTCACTTGTCCGGCCTCACCGGCACTGTCGTCCACGACGTCGTCGTGCCCGCCCGCGCGCCCTGGCTGCACCACGTCAAGGCCGGCCAGACGCTGCGCATCGTCGACCTCGAAGGCAACCAGGCCGTCGATTTCCTCCTCTATTGCGCCGCCGACGATGCCGAACGCTATTCCGCGCAGGATACCGTCGCGGCGCAAGGCAACCTGTTCCTGCGCGCAGGCACCAGGCTGCTGTCGAACGAGGGCAATGCGCTGATGACCATCGCCGCCACCTCGGTCGATTACCACGACACCATCGGCGGTGCGTGCTCGTGCGAATCCAATACCTTGCGCTACGGTCATCACACGAAGTCGGAACATGCCTGCGTCGAGAACTTCCTGGAGGCCAACCTCCTCGAAGGGCGCGGCAAGCGGGACATCGTCTCCAACATCAATTTCTTCATGAACGTTCCTGTCGAACCCGACGGGTCGCTGGGCATCGTCGACGGAATATCCGCGCCGGGCCTGACCGTGGACCTGCGGGCGGAGATGGACGTGATCGTCGTCGTGTCCAACTGTCCGCAGGTCAACAACCCGTGCAACGGTTTCAACCCCACTCCAGTCCGGATGATCGTCACCGCATGAGCTTCGACACCGTCCTGATCGCGAACCGGGGCGCGATCGCCACCCGCATCATCCGCACGCTGCGCGCCATGGGCCTGAAGTCCGTCGCGGTCTATTCCGAGGCGGACGCAAACTCCAACCACGTATCCGAAGCCGACGAGGCCGTGTTCATCGGCGGCGCCAAGGCGTCCGAAAGCTACCTCAACATTCCCGCGATCATCGCCGCGGCCAAGAAGACCGGGGCAGGGGCGATCCACCCCGGCTACGGCTTCCTGGCGGAGAACGTCGAGTTCGCCGAGGCTTGCGCGGCGCAAGGCATCGTCTTCGTCGGCCCGACCACTGACAATATCCGCACTTTCGGCCTGAAACACAGCGCCCGCGCGCTGGCCGCCGCGCACGACGTGCCGCTGGCGCCCGGCACTGACCTGCTCACCGACGAGGAAGCGGCGGTCAGCGCCGCCGCCTCGATCGGTTACCCGGTCATGCTCAAGGCCACGGCGGGCGGCGGCGGCATCGGCATGCGCGTCTGCGCCGACGAGGCGCAGCTGCGCGACGGTTTCGCCACCGTGAAGCGGCAGGGGCAGAGCAACTTCGGCGATGCGGGCGTCTTCCTCGAACGCTATATCGGCCGTGCGCGCCATATCGAAGTGCAGCTGTTCGGCGATGGCGAAGGCCGCGTCATGGCGCTGGGCGAGCGCGACTGTTCGCTCCAGCGCCGCAACCAGAAAGTCGTCGAGGAAGCGCCCGCGCCCTTGTTGCCCGAAAGCGTGCGCACCGCGCTCTACGCCGCGGCCGTGCGTCTGGGCGAGGCCGCGAAGTACCGCTCGGCGGGCACCGTGGAGTTCCTTTACGACGCTGACCGGGCCGAGTTCTTCTTCCTGGAAATGAACACCCGCCTGCAGGTCGAGCACGGCGTCACCGAGATGGTGATGGGCATCGACCTCGTCGAATGGATGGTGCGCGGCGCGGCGGGCGATTTCGCCTTCCTCGATGCGCCCGCGCCGACGATGCAGGGCCATTCGGTGCAGATGCGCCTCTATGCGGAAGACCCCTCGCTCGATTACCGCCCGACTTCGGGCACGCTGACCGCGCTGGAGTTCCCCGGGGACATCCGGGTGGAGACGTGGTGCGCGGCGGGCAGCACCGTCAGCGCCTGGTACGATCCGATGCTGGCCAAGCTGATCGTCCATGCACCCACCCGCCCCGAAGCGGTGGAAGCGGCCCGGCGCGCGATCGACGCGACCCGGGTGGACGGGATCGAGACGAACGTGCGCTGGCTGCGCGACGTCGTGCGCACGCCCGCCTTCACCAGCGGCGAAGTCTCGACCAAAGTGCTCGACGGCGTGGTCTTCACCCCGCGCGCGTTCCGCGTCGTCAGCGGCGGCACCGCCACGACCGTGCAGGACTGGCCCGGTCGCCAGAAGCTGTGGGCCGTGGGCGTGCCGCCTTCGGGTCCGATGGACGACCAGTCGTTCCGCCTCGGCAACCGGCTGCTCGGCAATCCCGAGGGCACCGCCGGGCTTGAAGCCACCGTCACCGGCCCGACCCTGGCCTTCGTCTCCGACGCGCGGATTTGCCTGATGGGTGCGGACTTCGGCGCGACACTGGACGGCGTACCGGTGGAGCGCGGCGTTCCCATCGACATTGCGGCGGGCCAGACGCTGGCGATGGGCCGCGCGTCCTCCGGCGGTTTCCGGGGCTACATCCTGTTCGCGGGCGGGCTCGACATCGCGCCCTATCTCGACAGCCGCGCCACCTTCGAGCTTGGCCAGTTCGGCGGCCACGCCGCGCGCCGTCTGCTCGCGGGCGACACGATCCATCTCGGTTCGGAACCCACCGACGCCGCGTTGCCCGCCGTCACGCTGCCCGCAATCGGCAACGAATGGACCTTGCGCGTCCTTTACGGCCCGCACGGCGCGCCGGACTTCTTCACGCCCGAAGACGTGGAAATGGTCATCAATGCCGAGTGGAAGATCCACTACAACTCCAACCGCACCGGCGTGCGCCTGATCGGCCCCAAGCCGCGCTGGGCGCGCACTGACGGCGGCGAGGCGGGCCTGCACCCCTCCAACATCCACGACAACCCCTACGCCATCGGCGCGGTGGACTTCACCGGCGACATGCCGATCATCCTCGGCCTGGACGGCCCCTCGCTCGGCGGTTTCGTGTGCCCCTTCGTGGTGATCGCGGCGGACCGCTGGAAGATCGGCCAGCTTGCGCCGGGTGACAAGCTGCGCTTCGCCCCGGTGACCATCGAGGATGCAGCCGCCGCCGATGCCGCCCAGCGCGACTTCGTGGCGACCGGCGCGGTGCCGGAGGCCACCCCGGCGCGCGGCGTGGAAACGCTGACGCCGATCCTTTCGGAAATCCCCGAAGGCCCCGGCCGTCCCCGCACGGTCTACCGCCAGCAGGGCGACCGCAACATCCTCGTCGAATACGGCCCGATCGTGCTCGATATCGAACTGCGCATCCGCGTCCACGCGCTGATGACCGAGCTGGAACGCCTCGCCGCGCCCGGCATCATCGACATCGTGCCCGGCATCCGCTCGCTCCAGCTGCACTTCGACGGTGTGGCGATGGATCAGAAGGCGGCGCTCGCCATGCTGATCGCTGCCGAGGAGCGGCTTGGTGATCTGGAAGACTTCACGATCCCCTCGCGCGTGGTCCACCTGCCGCTCAGCTGGCGCGACCCCGCGATCGTCGAGACGATCGAGAAGTACATGGCCACCGTGCGCGATGATGCGCCGTGGTGCCCGGACAATATCGAGTTCATCCGCCGCATCAATGGCCTGCCCGATCAGGCCGCGGTCGAGAACCTGATCTTCGAGGCGAACTACCTCGTCATGGGGCTTGGCGACGTCTATCTGGGCGCGCCCGTGGCGACGCCGGTGGACCCGCGCCATCGCCTCGTCACCACCAAGTACAACCCCGCGCGCACCTGGACGCCGCCCAACGTCGTGGGCATCGGCGGCGCCTACATGTGCATCTACGGCATGGAAGGGCCGGGCGGCTACCAGCTGTTCGGGCGCACCGTGCAGGTCTGGAACACCTATCGCCAGACCGAAGCCTTCACCGAAGGCAAGCCCTGGCTGCTGCGCTTCTTCGACCAGATCCGATTCTATCCCGTCAGCGCGGAGGAACTGGCCGACTGGCGCCGCGAATTCCCCGCCGGTCGCCGCGCGCTCAGGATCGAGCCGAGCGAATTCCGCCTCGCCGATTACCGCGCTTATCTGGCCGAGAACGCCGCCGGGATCGCCGAGTTCGAACAGCGCCGCAAGGCCGCCTTCGACGAGGAACGCGCCGAGTGGGAGCGCCTCGGCGAATTCGACCACGCCGCCGATCTCGCCGATGCGGACCTGCCTTCGGAAGAGGCGATCGTCCTGCCCGAAGGCTCCGATCTGGTCGAGGCACCCTATGGCGGCAGCGTCACCCGCCTGCTGGTCGCTCCCGGCGATACCGTCGCGGCGGGGGACAGGATCGCGGTGCTCGAAGCGATGAAGATGGAATGCGCGGTGGAAAGCCCGGGCAGCGGCACGGTTTCGGCGCTCTACATGCGCGAAGGCCAGTCGTTGCAGCCCGGCGCCCCGATGCTTGCCCTGAGGAAACACGCATGACCCGTTTGAGCGCCACCCGGATCGCCGCCGCCGTCAGGGCCGGTGACACCACCGCCGTCGCCGTGGCAAAGGACACCTTCGTCCGCGTCGAGGCTTACAACGCAGTCCAGCCGCAGATCTGGATCAGCCGCGCCACCCGCAGCGAACTGCTCGACGCCGCCGCTGCGGTGGACGCCCGTGTTGCGGCGGGCGAGGACCTGCCGCTGGCGGGCGTGCCCTTCGCGGTGAAGGACAATATCGACGTCGCCGGGTTCGAGACGACGGCGGCCTGTCCCGCCTTCGCCTACGAGCCGGAGGACGATGCCGGGGTGATCGAGCGGCTGCTGGCGGCGGGCGCGGTCTGCGTGGGCAAGACCAACCTCGACCAGTTCGCCACCGGCCTCAACGGATCGCGCAGCCCTTATGGCATCCCGCGCAATGCCTCGAACCTGAACTACGTCAGCGGCGGGTCCAGCTCCGGGTCTTCGGTCGCGGTGGCGGCGGGGCTGGTGGCCTTCGCGCTCGGCACTGACACCGCCGGATCGGGCCGCGTGCCCGCCGCGTTCAACCACCTGATCGGCATGAAGCCCACCAAGGGCCGCTGGAGCACGCGGGGCCTCGTCCCGGCCTGCCGCACGATCGACTGCATCACCGTCTTCACTGACGACACCGCCGATGCCCGGCTGGTGGACGGTGTGGTCGCCGCCTTTGATGTGGCAGACCCTTATTCCAAGGCGCTGGCGGACCAGCCGCTGGCCGTGAAGCGCATCGGTGTGCCGCGCCGCGAACAGCGCGAGTTCTTCGGCGACGGTGAATCCGAATACCTCTATGACAGGGCGCTGGAAAAGCTGGCGACCCTCGGCGAACTCGTCGAGATCGACCTCGCACCGCTGCTGGAGGCCGCGCAGCTGCTCTACGGCGGCCCTTGGGTGGCCGAGCGCACCGCCGCGATGGCGGACATCCTCGCGACGAACCCGCTCGCCGTCGATCCCACCGTGCGCGCGGTCGTTGAACCCGGCAAGGACATGAGCGCGGTCGCGCTGTTCAACGGGATCTACCGCATGGCCGATCTCAAACGCCACGCGGACCTGCTGTGGCAGGACATCGACATGATGGCCTTCCCCACCACCGGCACGACCTACCGCGTGGCCGAGATGCTGGTCGCGCCCATCGCGCTCAACAGCAACCTGGGGCTCTACACCAATTTCGTGAACCTGCTGGACATGGCCGCGCTGGCCGTTCCGGCGGGCGTGCGCGCCAATGCCACCGGCTTCGGGATCACCCTGATCGGCCCGGCCGACACCGACCGCGCCCTGCTGGACGCGGCCGACGCCTACCTTGCTGTCGCGGACTTGCCCGCGCCGCCGCCACTCGACCTGGAGGGAAAGATGCAGACCGTGAAGCTCGCCGTCGTCGGCGCCCACCTGAAGGACATGCCGCTGCACTGGCAGCTGACCAGCCGCGAGGCCGAGTTCGTCGGCGCCTTCGAGACCGCGCCCACCTACAAGCTCTACGCCATCGCTGACAGCGTGCCGCCCAAGCCCGCGCTGGTACATGACGAAGCGGGTGCCGCGATCAAGGTCGAAGTCTACGAACTGGGCGTCGCCGAGTTCGGCAGCTTCACCGTCGACGTGCCCGCACCGCTGGCGATCGGCAATGTGACGCTGGCGGACGGCACCACGGTCAAGGGCTTCGTCTCCGAACCGCGCGCGCTGACAGGGGCCGAGGACATCACCCATCTGGGCGGTTGGCGCGCCTTCATCGCGAGCAAGGCGTAAGCGTCTCTCCCCGCCCGCGGGAAGGGGCGTCGCATAAGACGTTTCCGTTCCGCACTCGTCACCCTGAACTTGTTTCAGGGTCCATCGGGCGGTTGTCCCGGAAGGCTCATGTCACCATCGGCGCATTCGGTTTACTGCGGCAAGGCACCGAGCATGAGGCGCGATGGACCCTGAAACAAGTTCAGGGTGACGAAGAATAAGGCCGGAAGCACTCTTCGCCGGAGCCAGGAACAGTAAAATTCACATCAGTAAGGGGCAAAATCCATGCGCAAGTTCGGTCTGATGCTTCTGGCTGCCACGGCGGCGTTTCCCGCCCTCGCGCAGGCGAAAGAACCGGAGGTCATCCAGGTCCCCGGCTTCGCGGATTTCCTCGCGGTGGACGGCAAGACCGTCTGGGCGACCAACAAGGGCCGGGTCGAGCAGTGGTCCCGCAAGGGCAAACTCGCCGAAGTCGCGATGGCGCACCCCTGCGGCGCGATGGCGATCACGGCGGGCTCGCTGTGGGTGGCCGACTGCGAGGAGAAAACGGTCAAGCGCATCGACGTGAAGACCGCGAAGATCATCGCCACAATCCCCACCGGCATCGCTTCCAGCGGCGAACTCAACGTCGTTGCGGGTGACGGCTCTGTCTGGGTCGCCAGCGACAACGAAAAGGGCCTCGTCGCCCGTATCGATCCGGCGACCAACGCCGTCGTGGCCTCGGTCCCGGTCGATCCGGGTACGTGGTATCTGACCTATGGCTTCGGCGCGATCTGGGCGGTGAGCGCTACGAAGCAGTCGCTCCAGCGCATCGACACCAAGAGCAACACCGTCACCGCCAAGATTCCGCTCGGCAAGGAGCCCGGATTCCTTGCTGCGGGCGAGGGCGGCGTCTGGGTGCAGGAGCAGGGCGATGGCACCCTCGCGCGGATCGACCCCGCTACCAACGCGCTGGCAGGCCGGATCAAGGTCGGCGACAACCTCAAGTGGGGCGACGTCGATACCGGCGCGGGCAAAGTCTGGCTGCGCACCACCGACGATCAGGTCTTCGCGGTGATCGACCCGATGACGATGATGGTCGCCGCGCGCATGGGCAAGGCGGCAGGCAGTGGCGCCCTGCGCTGGACCCCGAAGGGCGTCTGGACTTCCGCGCACGATGAGCACACGCTGACGTGGTGGTCGAACGCGGCTCTGCGCGCGAAGTAGCGCCGGGGCAGGGCCTCACCCAAACCTCGTCATTGCGAGCGCAGCGAAGCAATCCAGGGCGGAGTTGAACTGCCCTGGATTGCTTCGCTGCGCTCGCAATGACGAAGGGGTGGTTAGGTCATTGTCATTGCATGGTTTCGTCCCCTTGAGCCTGCCTTAGGTGCAGCTTGAGTGCCTTTGTGTGCCGTTGAGTGCCGCCCGGTTCACACCGCTCCATAAATTGCGTCTATGACCCGGCTCTCGGACCGGCTACCCCTGTTGCCATGAGCGAAGACACCCCGCTGACCGACCGTAAATTCGCCAGCCGGGTGGACTGGAACCTCATGCGCACGTTCGTCGACATCGTGCGCGCCGGGGGCATCGGCGCGGCGGCGCGCGAACTCAACAAGCAGCAGCCGAGCATATCGGCCGCGCTCAAGCGGCTTGAGGATCACGTCGGCACTACCTTGCTGGTCCGCTCTGCGAACGGCGTCGAGATGACGGCGGCGGGCAAGGCGATGATGGCGCTGTGCGAGGACATGCTGGAATCGGCGCGCCTCGTGCCGCATCAGATCGCGCAGGCCATCCGCCGGGTCGAGGGGATCGTCCGCATCCAGATCGTCTCGGCCATCGTCTCGGCCGAGTTCGACGAGGCCATCGCCAGCTTCCATCGCCGCCATCCCGGCATCCGCATCGAAATCCGCGTCTCGTCCTGGCGGCAGGTGCTCGATGCGCTGGAGCGCGGCGAGGTCGAGGTCGGCATCGGTTACGACAATAGCGTGCGCGGCGGGCTGGTTTACGAACCGCTGTTCGTCGAGCGTCAGCAACTGTACTGCGGCCGCAGCCACCCGATGTTCGGTTACCGCATCAGCCAGCCGCGCGAGTTGAAGGATGAGGCGTTCGTCCTTTCCGGCGAGGACGAGATCGAGATCGTCACGCACTTGCGCCGCCGCTACGGGCTGGGCGGGCGCGTCACCGGGCTGGCCGAGGACATCAACGAGGCGCGGCGTCTGATCGTCTGCGGGGTGGGCATCGGCTTCCTGCCGGTCCCGGCGGTGCGTTCGGAAATCGAGCGGGGGCAGCTTTGGCCGCTGCTGCATGCGGACTTCGAGCCGTCCTACGAAATCTTCCTTCTCGCCCGCGCGGAGCCGGAGCGCGATACGGCGACGCAGCTTTTCATCGACGAGGTTTTCCGCCGGATCCGCGCGATTCCGCGCTCATAGATGAAATCTATGCCCTTCATTGCAAATTTGTGTCTGCCGTGACGATCGGCGGCGCGTCACTTTTGTTTCCCCGGGGAAAAGGTGACCGCCCAGCATGCGCAAAGCCACGAAATTCCAGCTGCCAGCCACGAAAACCCGCCCTTTCAGCATGGGCGCGGCGGTTCTCAGGCTGCTTCGGGACGGCATCGCGGCGCGCGCGCAGGCAGTAGGCTCCGTCCCCTCATCGCACCCGGAACGGCGCTCCTGATGCGGCGGGATGTGTTCCGCCCGGAAAACCGTCTCCGGATCGCGCTCGCAGCCCTGGGCATCGTCCTTTTCGCGAGCAGCGCCGCGGATGCCTTCGCCGCTTCCGGCCCCGCGAGCAAGCTGGTTTCCTGCGGTGCGGAAAGCTGCCTGCAGGTCTCCGGCCGCCGCACGGATCCCGCTTCGCTGGTCCAGATCAACGGCCACCCGGTGACGGTAGAGGGCGGGAAGGCGTGGAAGGCCGTGCTGCCCCTGCACACGGTACGTAGCTGGTCGGCTCCCATGGCGCGGACCATTGCCGTCACCGATGCTACCGGTACGCAGCAGGCCGACCTGCCGATCGGGCTGCTCGGCCACGTCACCGAACTCGCACTGGTGGTGAGCAGCCGCTGAATCCGGCCAATATCCATAGATTGTCAGTTCCCCTGCAGCGCGCTATGACGTAAGCGGCCGCCGTTAGAGTGGTCCTCGACAAGTGTGCAGGAGATGATGATGAAGATTGGCCTGATGGCGCTGGCCGCCTGTGCCCTCGCTACTGCCGGTGCTGCTTCGGCGGCGACTGACGACAACCCCTTTGCCCGCGATCAGGTCATGCTTGACCTCAAGGGGCTCGACCTTGCCACCACCGATGGCCAGCAGCGCCTTGCGATCCGGATGGATCAGGCTGCCCGCTCGGTCTGCGGCGAGGGTATGGCCCGCGTTCACCTCATGGCCGAGCGCAAGGCGCAGGACTGCCGCGCGGCGGTGAAGGCGGACATCCGCACCCGCATCGAAGCGCGCATGGCAGCGGCCTCCACGCCCTCGCGCGTCCAGCTCGCCAGCGCCCGCTGAGCGAAGCTGCCCGGCCGGTAACTGTTCACGCGGGCGCCTGCGATTCGCGGGCGTGAACCGGAACGGGCCAGCGCACCGGAGAAATCTTCGCGCGGCGGTCATCCGCCGCGCTTTTCTTTTGCGCGTCGGCGAACGCGAGGAAAACCGGCCGGGACAACGTTGTCCCCGCAGGGATTTACCTCCGTCGGATCGTGACCGGGTACGGTTGAAGTAGCGTTTTGCGCGCGTTTCGCGCATGGTCGCCGCGTCGCGAAGAAACGGGGGAGGCGTGACGGCGCATCCCTGCCGATCTTCATGCACCTTCAGATACGCCGTCCCGGCGCAGCGCCATCGCGAAAGGCCAAGATGCAACCGATCACACTGACCCGCTTCCTCATCGAACAGCAGCGGAGCGAGGACAGCGCCTGTCCCTCCGAGCTGCGCCTCCTCATCGAGACGGTCGCCCGGGCCTGCAAGTCGGTGACTTTCGCGATCTCCAAGGGGGCGCTTGGCGACGTACTGGGCACGCTCGGCTCGGAGAACGTGCAGGGCGAAGTGCAGAAGAAGCTCGACGTCATCGCCAACGAGATTCTGCTCGACGCGAACGAGTGGGGCGGCCACCTCGCCGCCATGGCGTCGGAGGAGATGGAGACCATCCATCGCATCCCCAACCGCTATCCCAAGGGCGAATACCTGCTGCTGTTCGATCCGATCGACGGGTCCAGCAACGTCGACGTCGATCTGTCGGTCGGCACGATCTTCTCGGTCCTCCACGCGCCGGAGAATTCGGCGGGCCGCGAGGTTACGGAGGAGGACTTCCTGCAGCCCGGCAGCGCGCAGGTGGCTTCGGGCTACGCGATCTACGGGCCGCAGACGCTGCTGGTGCTGACGCTGGGCAACGGTGTCTACGAATTCACGCTCGACCGTGAAATGGGCGCCTGGCGCATGACCGATGGTCCGCTCCGGATCGCTGCGGGCAACAAGGAAGTCGCCATCAACATGGCCCGCCGTGAACAGTGGTCGCCCGCCATTCGCCGCTACATCGACGACCGCGTCGGCTGCGAGAACGGCCCGCTGGCAGGCCAGTACAACATGCGCTGGACGGGCTCGATGGTGGCGGACATCCACCGCATCCTCAAGCGCGGCGGCGTGTTCCTCTACCCCTCCGACCACCGCAAGCCCGGAAAGGCCCGCCTGCGCCTGCTCTACGAAGCCAACCCGATGAGCTTCCTCATCGAACAGGCCGGCGGCACCGCCATCGACGGCGAGGCACGCATCATGGACGCGGCGCCGACCGGCCTGCACCAGCGCATCGGCGTCGTCCTCGGCGACCCGGAAGAAGTCGCCGCGCTGCTGGAGAGCGTCGGGGAGATGGCCAACGCATAATTGCCCCTTGCATGGCGGGCGGAGGTTTCGGCCTCCGCCCGTTCCTTGGGGCTTTGCGCGCGGGTGCTAAGGCGCCCGGCAATAGGCGAGCACCGTGGCGACCACCTGCTCGCGTCGTTTCTCCGCGACGGCGGGGCTGCCCGTATCGACCTTGAAGATGGCCGCGAATGTGTAGCGGTTGGACACGAAGTAGAACGCCAGCGCGCTGATCGTCATGTGCAGGTCTACGGGATCGAGCCCCGGCCGGAACGTGCCCTCGGCCACACCCCGCTCGATTAGGGCGAGTGTGCTCGGCAACACCATCTCGTTATGCGCTTCGACCACGCTGCCGACGTGGGGGGCGTGTCGCATGTTTTCGTCCATCACCAGTCGCACGAGTTCCGGGTGCTCGTAGTGATAGTCGAAAGTCAGCGCCGTCAGCCGGGCCAGCGCTTCCAGCGCGGGCATTGCCTCCAGCCCGGCGTCGAGTTCGGCCGAACGGATGCCGCGATAGGCTTCGGTGAGGACGGCGCGATAAAGCCCTTCCTTGCTGCCGAAATGGTAGTAGATCATCCGCTTCGACGTGGCGGTCGCGGCGGCGATCTCATCCACCCGCGCGCCTGCGAAGCCCTTGTCCGCGAAGTGCGTGGTGGCGATGGCGATGATGTCCCGCCGGTTGCGTTCGGTGAAGCCGTCGTCCTGCATGGTGAGCCCTATGGCCTCTGCGGGGACCGAGGCGCAATGCCCCGGCCACACGAATTGTTCGTTAAATCTGCATCTTGACCTGCATGCCCAGCGCCAGCGCGTCGTCCCTGTCGGCGTAGGAAAAGGCGCCCGGATCGACGATGTACTGCACGTCGGGGCGGATATTGAGCCACGGCGTCAGCTGCAGGCCGTAGCTCATCTCGATCGCCGTCTCGCCTTCGGGCAGGGCGGTGTACCCGTCCGCGAGGCCGAGCATTCCGGCATGAAGCGTGCGCAGGCGTTCGTTGACCTGCGCGTGGATCACGCCCAGCGCCACGGTGTCGGCATCGCGGCCCTTGAAGGTGCCCAGCTTCAGGAACCCGGCGGCATACCAGCGGGTGATTTGCGCCGACTGCTCCGGGTTGGCGGTGAAGTGGCCGAAGATCGACAACCCGCGCTTTCCGTTGCCGCCCTTGTCGCGAAGGATCATCTGGTCGCCCAGTACGTAGCCGCCGAAGCGGCCGGTCACGCGGCCCGGAGTGCCCTGCCGGTCGGCATTGGCGGTGTCGTAGTAGAAACCCACCTTGTAGTGGCCGGGCAGGACGTGGCTGCCCGGCGCGGAACCGGGATCGTATTCCAGCTCAAGCGGCAGGACGACGCCGGTGGTCTTGCCTGCGAAGGGCTTGAAGGCGTTCTTCTCCAGCCCGAGGTCCGGGTTAGTCTGGTAGACGCCGGTGCGCACGATCAGGTCAGGGCGCAGCTTGTAGCGCACCGCCAGCCCCCAGCGGGCGTTGGGGTAGTTGTACCAGCCGGTGCTGCCGCTTTCTGACAGCGGATGCGCGCAGAACGCCGCGTTGACGAGGTTGCAGCCGATCGACAGGCCGCCAAGGTCGTTGCCCATCGCGAAGAAGCCCGCGCGCAGGTTCAGGCGGCCGCCGTCGAAATTCTGCTCCCAGGTCAGTTCACTCAGGCGTGCATAGTAGCCGCCCGCCGCTTCCTGGATCGGCAGGCGGTTGCCCACGAAGTCGGACGAGATGCCGATGCCGCGCCGGTCGTTGATGGTCACGTGGATGGTGCCGCCGTCGATCCCGGCGATCCTGTCCATGTCGAGATCGACGCCCGCGCGGATCTGCTGGACGTAGGCGGTGCCCCGGCGCTGGCCGCCGTCGACGTTGGAGAAGGTTTCCGAGACATAGTCCGCGCGCACGGTGACGCCTGCGTCCTTCAGGTCGGTGCGGGCACCGCCCCAGTCGCCGGTCAGCGTCTCACGCGGATGCGGCGCGTGCAGCGGCCTGGCGGTGGAGGCGGCCTGCGTGGAAGTCGGGCGATGGTCCTGCGCGGTGCCTGCAGTTGCGGCGACCTCGGTTGCGGCCTCCGCCTCGGCGTCTTCCGCCCCGGTGTCGTTGGCAAGCGCGGTCATCGGGAAAGTGAATGCGCAGCCTGCGGCGAGCGCTGCGAGAGAATGGATGCGACGGCCCATGGCCCCCTCCTGCTGCCGCTCCCGCGTGCGACAAGGCGCAGCGGCGGGGCAACTCTGTCTGGTCGTTGGAATTGGGGGGCAGGCCATAGGCTCGCCCCCCATCAGGTCAGGGCAGCTTGTAAGCGACCACGTAGTCGCCGCGCTGCTTGGACTGGCGGGCACCACCGGCGGTGATGACGATGTACTGCTTGCCGGTTTTCGGCGACTTGTAGCTCATCGGTCCGCCCTGGCTGCCGACGGGCAGGCGGCCCTTCCACAGTTCCCTGCCGCTGCCTGAATCGAAGGCGCGCAGGTAGAAGTCCTGGGTGCCGGCGATGAAGACGAGGCCGCCCTGCGTGGCGAGCGTGCCGCCCAGCGTCGGCATGCCGATCGGGATCGGCAGGCCCATGCGGATGCCCATCGGGCCGGTGTCTTCCACGGTGCCGACCGGGACCTGCCACTTCACCTTGCGGGTGCTCATGTCGATCGCGGTCAGGGTGCCGAACGGCGGAGCCTGGCACGGAATGCCCAGCGCCGAGAGGAACCGGTCCTTCATGACCGAGTAGGGCGTGCCCTTCAGCGGGACCGAGCCCATGCCGGTGTTGACGGCCTCGCCCGCCGCACCGGACTTGCCCTGCTGCGCCTTGGTCTGCGGGAACATCTGCACCCACAGGCCGAGGCGCATGTCGTTGGCGAAGACGGTGTTGGTGGTGGGGTCGATCGACAGGCTGCCCCAGTTCATGCCGCCCAGCGAACCGGGGAAGGCGAGCGACTTGTCGGTGCCCGGCGCGGTGTAGAGCCCTTCGTAGCGCATGCCCTTGAAGGCGATGCGGCACATCAGCTGGTCGAACGGAGTGGCGCCCCACATGTCCGCCTCGGTCAGCGTCTGCGCGCCGATCTGCGGCATCCCGACCGATTTGGGCTGGGTCAGCGAATAGGGCTCGCCGGGGATGTTGGCGGCCTTCACCGGAGTCTCGACGACCTTGGTGAGCGGCTTGCCGGTCTGGCGGTCGAGCACGTAGAGTTGGCCTGCCTTGGTGCCGATGACGATGGCGGGAACCTTGCCGCGACCCGCAACGGGGAAGTCTATCAGGCTGGGCTGCATCGGCAGGTCGAAGTCCCACAAGTCGTTGTGGACGGTCTGGTAGTGCCACTTCTCCTTGCCGGTGGTCGCGTCGAGGGCGAGCACCGAGGCGCCGTACTTGTGGTCGAGCGGGGTGCGCGGCACGCCGAACAGGTCGACCGACGAGCTGCCCACCGGCATGAACACGGTGTTGGACGCCGCGTCGTATGACATCGCCGACCACACGTTCGGGGTCGAGCGCGTGTAGGTCTGGCCCTTGGCGGGCATCCCGTTAATGGCGGGGTTGCCCGGGTCGAAGGCCCAGCGCAGCTTGCCGGTGATGACGTCGAAACCACGGATGACGCCGCCGGGCATGTCGACCTGGACGTTGTCGGCCACGCGGCCCCCGATGACGATCGTGGTGCCCGCCAGCGTCGGCGCGGCGGTCAGCTGGTACTGCGGATCGGGCGCATTGCCGAGGCCCGCAAGCAGATCGACGCGGCCATTGGTGCCGAAGCCGGTGCAGACCTTGCCGGTATCGGCGTCGAAGGCCATCAGTTTGCCGTCGATGGTGTTCATCAGGATGCGGCGCTCGCACGGCGCGCCTGCGGGCAGCGTCGCCGCCGTCACCGGGGTGGAGCCGGGCAGGCTCGGCTGTTGCAGCGGGGCCTTCGCATCGAAGTAGGCAAGGCCGCGGCAGCGCATCCAGACCGAGGCGTGGGCGTTGACCTCGGCCTTCCACTTTTCCTTGCCGGTGTCGGCATCGAGCGCGATGACGTTGTTGTGCGGGGTGCAGATATAGACTGTGTCACCCACTTGCAGCGGTGTGTCCTGATCCTCGGCGCCGTTGCCGTCGCTGACCGCGACGTCGCCGGTGCGGTACGTCCAGGCGACCTGCAGGTTCTTCACGTTGTCGCGGGTGATCTGATCGAGCGCGACGAAGCGGTTGCCGCCGGCGGTGTTGCCGTAGGCTTCCCAGTTCTTCTGCTCTCCGGCGGCATCGACAGGGGTGAGCGCCGCCTCGACGCCCGCGAAAGGCACGGTCGGATGCGGCGAGAACATCGACGCGAAGCCGGCGGCAGACGCTATGCCGACGACGAGGGCGGTGCCGATCGCCGGGCGCCATGCCGGGACCATGCCTTGCGCCCGGCGCATCAGTGGAAGGGACAGCGCCACGACCGTCATGCCGACGCCGAGCGCCAGCAGACGGGAGATCAGCGGCCAGAACGCGAAGCCGACTTCCCACAGCGACCACAGGATCGTCGCCAGGAACACCGCGCCGAACAGCAGGCCGCCAATCGGGCGCCGACGCGCGATTTGCACGCCGGAGATGACGAGCGCGATACCGGCCAGCAGAAAGTAGGAGCTACCGCCGAGGCTCACGAGTCGCGCACCGCCGATGACGAAGAACAGGCCGGCGGCCAGGATCACTACACCGAGCACCGCCAGCCATATCCGGCTGGGCATGGAGCCCCTTTCTATCGAGCCGGACATGCGGCTTCTCCTAAATTTTTTACCTCTGGGCCCCTTTGCCCAATGCAATCGCAACCGGCTTGGGGTTACCCTTGAGCGACAGGGAAATCAGGCGGTGACATGACCGCTCAACGTGTGTACCAATTAGTACATAATATTTCGCGCGGCAAGATGCCCCGAACGAAGGACCGGATGTGCAATCTCAAAAGACCCAGATCGTGATCGTCGGCGGCGGTGCCGCCGGGCTCGAACTCGCCACCCGGCTGGGGGCCTATTATGGCCGTGCCCGTCACGACATCATCCTCGTCGACGAGAACCGGACCCATATCTGGAAGCCGCTGCTGCACGAAGTGGCGGCCGGTTCGCTCGACGCGAACCTCGACGAGGTCGGCTATCGCGGCCACTGCCACAAGTGGGGCTATCGCTATTTCAAGGGCACGCTGGCGGGTATCGACCGGACAGCCCAGCGCGTCCACGTTGCTCCGATCCTCGACGATCGCGGCAACGAAGTCGTTGGGGCGCAGCAACTTCGTTACGATTACCTGGTGCTGGCCTACGGTTCGGTAACCAATGATTTCGGCACTCTCGGGGTCCGCGAAAACTGCATGTTCCTTGATCGGCGGGCCGATGCCGATCGCTTTCGCGACCGTCTTCTGGACCAGTGCCTGAGGGTCTCACGCGCGATGATGGCGGACGAAGCCAGCGATGCGCGGGTCCGTGTCGCGATAGTCGGCGGCGGCGCCACGGGCGTCGAACTGGCGGCGGAACTCTTCAACGCAGCGGATGCCCTGAGCCACTACGGGCTTGAGGTGTTCGACCGTGGTCGCCTCAAGGTCACGCTGGTAGAAGCGGGGCCGCGCATCCTGCCCGCGCTGCCGGAACGGCTTGCCGAATCGGCGCGCGACGAACTGCAGAACCTCGGCGTACGGGTACGTACTGCGACACCGATCGTGGAAAGCACGAGCGCGGGCATGATCACCGGGGATGGCGAACTGATCGAAGCCGACCTTCAGGTCTGGGCGGCAGGCGTTAAGGCAAAGCCGATCGCGGGCGGGTTGGACGGCCTCGAAATGTCACGCTCCGGGCAGGTCGTGGTCGCTCCTACTCTACAGAGCGTGAGTGATCCGAAGGTCTTTGCCCTCGGCGACTGCGCGTTCTGCATGCTGCCCGGCCGCGATCGCCCGATTCCCCCGCGTGCCCAGGCTGCGCACCAGATGGCCGTAACCGCCTTCGACAACCTCAAGAGGTTGATGAACGACAAGCCGCTCAAGGACTTCGAGTACAAGGATCGGGGTTCCCTTGTGTCGCTCAGCCGGTTCTCGACGGTTGGAACGCTGATGGGCAACCTCGTAGGTGGGCGCATGGCCGTGGAAGGGCGGCTCGCTCGCATGATCTACCTGTCGCTCTACCGGATGCATCTCCTTGCGATCCATGGCTGGATCAAGGGCTCGGCACTTATCGCGGTCGGGCACGTGAATCGCGTGGTGCGACCGCGCCTCAAGCTTCACTGAGCGGGCTGTCCGGGCGCAATCGGGCGATCATGCGCTTGTCGCGCACGGTTGCCCGCAACCTTGCGCAGATCACACGCAGCGCGGCCTCGGGATCGGCCGCTTCCCCGCAAACGAAGAGGTCGACCGCGGCTAGCCCGTCTTCCGGCCAAGTGTGGATCGAGATGTGCGACTCCGCGAGCAGTGCCACGCCGGTGACGCCCATTCCGGGGCCGAAGTGATGAAGCGTCACGTCGAGGACGGTGAGGCGTGCGACTCCGGCGGCTTCGCGCAGGGCGGCTTCGACGCGGGAAAGGTCATCGAGCCCTTCGCTCGCGGCGAGATCGGCGATGAGGTGGACGCTGGTTCCGGCGCGATGGTTCATGGCCAGGGGTTCATGGTCAGGCGATGCTCTCGAACGCATGGCCCAGATGCGCAAGCGCGGTTTCCGCAGCCGTCACGCCGTAGTGATGGGCTTCCTCGAACAGCGACAGGCCGCTGAGGTCGGAGTGCGCGAAGAGTACGGGTGGTCGGGCTGCGCGGGCGGCAAGGCGAGCCGGATCGGACAGGAAGCCCGGGGGCGGGCGGATCATGGCATGGCCCCAGCGCCAGACATCGATACGCTCGATCGCGCCGTCGAGGTCCGGATTCATGGCGAGGAGGTCGGCGCGCACGATCTCCTGCCAGCGCTCCAGCGGCCGGGTCATCATGATCCTGCGGGCGTTCTCGGGAGATTGCCGGGATAGCGGCATGTACCAGGTGAGCACGGTAGGCCCAAGCGCGGCGCTGGTGCTCTGATGCGTGGCGACCACGTAGCCGAGCGCGTCGCTGGCGGTGGAGACGTTGTCCCAGGCAAGGGATACGCCCTTGCCCGCCGGTGGCCGGGAGACGGTGACATTCGCGACGACCCAAGGAGCGTAGGAGAAACCGCCGCGCGCGCATCGGCCGGGGGCTACCCGCGCCGCCACGAAATGCGGCATGGCAAGGATCGCGACTTTGGCACGCAGGCGTCGGCTATGGCCCGTCGCATGGTCGAAGACGTCCATGTCGGCGCGTCCATCGGCAGTCTCGCCGACATGGAAGACCGTGTGGCCGGAGCGCACGTTTGTCCGGATTCGCTCGGCCATCAGTTCGGCGAGGCGATCGTTGCCTTCCGGCCAGGTCAGTTCGCGGTCACCATCGCCGTTCGCGGCCCATCCGCGCCGCGCGGCGAAGTAATGGACGCCCGCCCATGCCGAGACATGCTCAGGCTCCGCGCCGTAATCGTCGCGGCAGCAATAGCGCAAATACGCGCGCAGGGCCGGGGCGGTAAATCCCTCTCGATCGAGCCAGTCAGCGAAGCTGTGGGCGTCAAGCGCGGTAAAGCGCGGGTCGGTGCTGGACAGCGCAGACGGCACGGCGAATGCGGGGCGCCCGTCCGCGCCGACGGCGTCGCGAAATTCGGCCATCCGCTTTTCGAAAGCGCCGCGCTGGGCCTGTTGAGCCGAAGACAGGCCGGTCTGCGGGAACAGCCCTTCCTGCCATTCGCCACGCCAAAGCAATCGCTCCTCAAGATCGGCGCAGAGCTGGTAGGGATCATAGACCGGCCCATCCCGCGTATCGCCGACTATCATGCCGAAGCTGCGGAGCATGTGGCGCAGCGGCTTTGCTTCCCGGTTCGGGACCGGCAGGTAATGGGCGCCGAGTGGGTAGGCGCTGACCCCGTTGCGGCCCGAGCGTGCGTTTCCGCCGGTTCGGTCCTCCAGTTCGAACAGGGCGAAGTTCCGGAAGCCCGCTTCGGCCATGCGCCAGCCCGCCGCCAGCCCGGCGACGCCCCCACCGGCGATGACGATGTCGATTTCCTCGACCGGCCCTTGGGGCGCGGGAAAGCCGCCATCGCGCAGCCGGTGCCCGCGTCGCCAGTCGGCACCGTCGAGCGTTCCGGCCATCGCGGGTTGGCCGCAGCCGCCGAGCAGTGAAGCGCCGACTGCTGCCGATCCGCCGGCAAGGATCGCGCGCCGGCTCGCTTCAGCCTTCATAATGCCCCCACTCGCGCGCGAAACTGCGTACCAGCGCCTGATTGTCTAGCCGGTTCACCGGGGTGGGGCGGCGCGCCATGTCGGGGGGGAAGTCGAACAGCGCTCGTTCGCTCGACGAGGTCAGGAAGCGCAAGTTCGGCGGCAGCCTGGCGGCATCGGCAAGGGGGCGATGCGCCGCCAGGGTGAAGCCCCACTCCCCGAAGCTGGGAACGTAGGCGTGGTAGCCCCGGGCATGCAATCCGGCGGATTCCAGCGTGGTAGCGACGGTCCAGTAGGATTCGGGCGCAATCAGAGGCGATGTGCTCTGCACCGTCATCACGCCTTCGGGCGCGAGAAGACGGGCGACTTCGCGGTAGAAGCTCTCCGTGTAGAGCTTGCCCAGTGAAAATTCGGTCGGGTCGGGAAAGTCGACGATGACCGCGTCGTAGCTGCCGCGTGCCTCGCGCACCCAGCGAAACGCATCGGCATTGTGGACGCGCATCCGGGGGGAGGACAAAGAGCCGGCGTTGAGCGCGGCCAGTTGCGGCGTGTCACGGAACAGGCGTGTCATCTCCGGGTCGAGATCGACGAGAGTAACCTGGCGCACCCGCGGGTCGCGGAGGACTTCGCGCGCGGCAAGGCCGTCACCGCCCCCGAGGATCAGCACCGTATCGGGGCGGGCGACGCGGCCCAGCACCGGCCAGACCAGCGCTTCGTGATAGCGGTATTCGTCGCGAGTGGAGAACTGCAGGTTGCCGTTGAGATAGAGGCGCAGGTCCTCTCCCCGGCGGGTCAGGACCATGCGTTGATAGGGGGTCGAGCGGGCGTAGATGACGGGCTCGTCGTAAAAGGCGACTTCGGACCAGCGCTGCATGCGGTCTGCCGCGACAAGGCCGGCGACGAGACTGGCGGCGACGACCAGCGCGGCGATCACGTCCATGGCGACCGGACGCTGGCGGCGCAGCGCTACCAGCAATGCCAGGGCGACGGCGACGTTGGCGAGGCCGAACACGAAGCCGGTGCGCATCATGCCCAGCCATGGCACCAGCACCAGCGGGAACAGCAACGAGGCGATCAGCGCGCCGACATAATCGTAAGTGAGGACGTTGGAGACCAGTTCACGGAAGGCAAAGCGGTGCCGCAGGATGCGGATGAGGAGGGGGATCTCCAGCCCCACCAGCACCCCGATCGCCAGTACAAGTGCATAGAGCGCGATGCGGAAGTCACCGACCAGCGGGAAGAGGAGGAACAACCCCGCGGCCGACCACCCTCCGAGCGCCGCGATCAGGATTTCCACCCGCACGAAAACGCCCATCTCGTCGCGGCGAACGTGGCGTGACAGCCAGCTGCCGATGCCCATGGCGAAAAGATACGTGCCAATCACTGTCGAAAACTGCGTGACGCTGTCGCCAAGCAGATAGCTGGCGAGCGTGCCCGCGAGCAGTTCGTAGATCAGCCCGCATGTCGCGACGACCAGCACCGAGACGAGCAGGATCACCGCGAGTGACGCGGGCGCGCGCTCTGCGCTGTCGGCGGAGACGGCGGGATCGGCTTCAGCCACGGATATCAGCCATGAATGGCGGCGGCGATGATGTTGGAGATGCCGAGCGCGACCGCGCCCGCCAGCAGGGCAACCGCCATGTTGCGACGCTCGATGATCTCTCGCCACAATTCGCCGGGGGTCAGCTTGTCGACCAGCACGAAGCTGAAGACGAATATCACGATGCCCAGCCCCGCATAGAGCAGGGTGGCGAGGAAGATCGAGAGTGTCAGCATGGGCCGTCTCCTTGAAGGTTACTTGTGCGTCGGGCCATACGAGCCGCCGGCGCGCATCGGGCGCTCCTCGTCCGAGAATGGCGACCAGGCATAGTACGAGGCGCTGAGGCACCCGGCCATGACCAGCGCGATCCACAGCAGGAACAGGGCGAGGCGCAGCGTCATCCGCCGTTCTCCTCGCGGTAGTGGCGCCAGACCGCAACGCACGGGAACGCGAAGAGCAGCACGGTGGCCGTCCACCAGTTGCCCCAGGGCAATGCGCCGGTCTCTGCCTCGATGGAAACGGTGACAGTTTCCGGCAGCGAGGACCAGCCCGAGACCTGCGGTGGCGGGTCGCTTGGCCAGCCATGGGCGGAGGCATCGACGTAGAGATCGTAAGTGCCGCGTGGAACACGGCCCAGCAGTGTCGTTCCCTTGCGGCTTCCCTCGGTCCAGGATCCGTCGCTGTCGCGGCCGGAATAGTGCTCGACGATGCCGTAGCCGTCCATCGACTGCCCTGTGGCCCTGTCGACGAGGCTATAGTCGAGGTCCACCCAGCGGTTGTCGAAGTTGGTCCCGCGTGCGGTGACGGTAACGAACTGCCAGGGGCGCCGCACGGTCAGGGTTCCGATCCTGACCCCCTCGCGCGTGGCGGCGAAGGGGGCATCGACGCTGGCGGAGGCGCGCTCCACGGGGCCGGAGATGAGCACCATCGCCAGCAGCAGAGCGGCGATGGCGGCACAGGCGAGGCCGAACATCGTCGGCAGGTCGTTCGCCGTGCTGGACGAGGAGCCTGAAGATGGAGACGGTTCGCGAACCGCGCGGTGCGCGTTCAGACGACCGAGGCGGAAAGCCTGCGCGATGACTTCGTCTTCCACCGGTACGAGCTGGGTCCAGTTGACCTCGCCGCCGTCCCCTTCGCGTGACAGCACGGTGTCGCCGCGTTCGTAGAGCATCGCTTCGACCGTGTCCCCTGCGCGGACGCGCCAGTAGAACTCGCCAAGAACGGCAGTCGTCTCGGTGGTCGATGCATCACCATCGCGGGTGAAGCGCTCGTCCCGCCAGGTCACGGTGTCGTCGTCCCCTTCGGGCAGGTCGAGCAGCATCGTGCCGAACTGCCATTCACGATCGCTCAGGACCAGCCAGCGGTAGCCCGCATAAGGGTTGAAGAGCAGGTATTCCTCCCAGGAATACCCCGAATCTCGCCGCCGGAGCGCACCTACGGTCTCCCATTCGACGTCGAACAGCGTGCCCCGCGTGCCGGGAGCCAGACGGAAGCCCCTGGCGGCCTTGTCATGGGCCTCGATGAGAGCGACTTCCGGGCGAGAGACGTCCAGCAGCGAGCCGCAGTAGACACAGGCTAGGTTCACGCTGAAACCCGCCGCGCGAACTTCCAGCGTGCCGCCGCAGTGGGGGCATGCGATGTTGCGCACGGCGCTCATCGCGCTAACTCGCGCGGGATGCTCCAGCCGTCGATCGTGCGCAGGTTCGCCGGGGCGAGCGAGGCAAGGTCGCTATAGTAGCCAAGCCAGACCGAAGCCCCGCGCGCGTCGCGCTGCAGGCTGACTGCCTCGCGATTGGGGCCGCGAAAATCGATGTTCGTCATCGAGCAGTCGGGTAGGGTCGCAAACGGCAGGTCCCCCTCGCTGCCGAGGCACCGGGCTTCCTTGTGGTCGGTTGCGAGGAGGGTGACATCCTCGACCGTCAGCCGTTCGCCGACCGCGATCTCCCCCCCGGCCGCGAAGCCCTGTATCATCGGATGTTCTAGGAGGTCGGCACGCGCGGCGGTCAGCATGAAGGCGCCCATGGCCTCCCCCAGCCAGCGTTCGCTGCCGTCGCCGCCGTCAAGCAGCCATTCGTTCCACGATCCGTTTTCCCAGCCCCAGCGCCCGCGGCCGACGACGGTGAGCGTCAGTCCTTCTACGTGCAGACTCGTGCCCAGCTGAATCGGCGATACGTCGGGCGGCAGGACGGCGACTTTGCCGATGTCCTGCAGTTCCAGCCCGTCACGCAGGAGCAGCGACTGGCAATAGGCGCAAGTCGAATAGGGCAGTGCAGCGCTGCGCACGGGCAGCAGCGCGCCGCAGGAAGGGCAGTTGCTCACGTCTTCCCCCGAAGGCGTGTCAGCGGATGCGCGAGAGAAGCTCGGCCTTCTTGGCGTCGAACTCCTCCTGGCTGAGCGCTCCCAGGGTCACCAGCTTGTGAAGCTTCTCGATCGTGGCGATCGGGTCCTCTTCGGTTGCAGGAGAAGAGGGGGCTGCAGCACTCTGCGAACCGAGGCCCTGCGCCATGGCGCCGCCAAGCGCCGTCGCCGCTGCCACGCCTGCGCCGATACCGGCTACCGAGCCGCCTTCCTGCCCGGCAGCGGCCTCGATAGCCTCAGCAGCCTGGAAGCGGGTGTAATTGCCCAGATCGCCCAGCACTCGCATCGAAGAGCCCTTGTCGAGATGGGCCTGCACTTCTTCGGGAAGCGAAATGCTTTCGACATAGAACGAAAGGCACGTGAGGCCCCATTGCGAGAAGGCCTTGTCGACCTCGACGCGGATGCGGTCAGACAACGCCTGCTGGTTCGCCGCAAGGTCGAGGAAGGGGACGCCGCCGTTGCCGAGCGCGGTAGCGATCGAGGTCTGGATCGTGGCGCGCAACTGCGGCTCGAGCGACGCAGCGGTCACGCCGTTCAGCGTGCCGAGGATACGGTCCACGAAAGGCTCGATGGCGGATATGCGGAACGAATAGGAACCGAAAGCCCGCAGCCGCAAAGCGCCGAATTCCGCATCACGCACCGTCACCGGCTGCCCGGTGCCCCACTTGAGGCCCTGCTGCTCCTTGAACGACAGGAACACGACGTCCGACTTGAACGGAGAGCGGAAGCCCTTGTCCCAGTTCATCAGGCTGGTCAGCACAGGCAGGTTGGCGGTATCGAGACGGTGCAGGCCGGCGTCGAAGGTATCCGCGAGGTTGCCCTCATTGATGAACAGAGCCGTCTGGCCTTCGCGCACGGTCAGCTGCGCGCCGTTCTGGATTTCGCGATCCTCGAAAGGGACGCGCCAGGCGAGGTCGCCGGGCTGCTCCAGCCAGTCGATGACATCGACGAACTGCTTCTTCAGAAAACCGAACATTGGATCGCCCATTCCCGCCAGAGGACCGCAGGGTATCTGCAGATCGTTGCGATGAAAAGGGAAATGGAAAACGGGCATGAGCGACTTGCGTTCAGCGTCCAAATCCCCGAATATGCTGCAATGCAAAAATGGTCGCAGGTGTAAAGAGCCAGATACGATGAGTGATCCGCGTTTGACGATAATGGAAGCGATCACGACCCGCAGGTTCGTGGAAGTGCGCTACAACGGCGCCGTGATCCGGCTCGCGCCCCATCTCATGTTCGAGCGCAGGGGCGACCTGTTCATCTGCGCGCTCAATCCGGAAAAGGCCATTCGCAGCGACGAGGAGCCGAAGCTCGGCCAGTTCAAGCTGGCCGGGCTGGCCGATGCAACGCTGACTTCCGAGAGCTTCGAGCTTCTGCCCTCGTTCGCAGGCGCCGCCCCGCGCGAAGACGACGTGGCGATCCTTTCCGCCTGACCGCTCAGGCGATCGGACGGAGGAAATCGGCGATCGCGGCGGACCACTGTTCTGGTTGCTGGTCGACGATGTCTATCCCGCCCCCCTGCAGTTCCACCAGCTTGAAGTCGGGGCGCATTTCCTTGGCTTTCAAGGCTGACTGGTAAAGCATGTCGCCGGTGTTGGTCAGCAACAGCGTGGGCTGGCGGATCTTCATCAGCGGTTCTTCCTGGCGGTAGGTCAGGCCTGCATTATGGCCGTACCAGTAGGCACCTCGCTGGAAGGCGAGCATCGCCTGAACGACGTAGTCGCTGATGCGCTCCGGCCCGATCGTGCCCATCGCATAGCGTTCGCGCGCCTCGGCCAGCTGGTTCATGTGTGCGGCATGAGGCAGTGCACGGAACGCCCGCTCGCGGCCGCCGATGTCGGCGATCAGGGCCGCCCGCTGCTCGTCGGGGATGAAGAGGGGCCCGCAGATGACGTTGGCGGTGACATGCTCGGGGAACTGGATCGCGACCTCGTTGGTCACCAGCGCCCCGGTATGATGGCCCACGATTGCCGCGCGCCGGATGCCGAGTGCGTCGAGCACGGTCGGAACCACCACCGCATAGTCGCTGACCTTGGGCTCGAAAGGCGGTTTGTCCGAGAGGCCGAACCCGGGCAGGTCGATGGCGATTGGGCGAAAGCCATGAGCGACCAGCGGGGCGAAGACGCGGTCGAACTGGTTGGCGGTCATCACCGCCTGGTGCAGCAGGACCAGCGGACGTCCCTGCCCGGCATCAAGATAATGGATCTGGCCGTAGGGGCCATCGGCGTAGGCCCGGCGCATATTAACGGCCTTCGGGACAGTTGCCCCGGCAGCCGGAGACCTGTCCTTCGCCATGGCAGGATGGGAGGTCATAGAGGCTGCCGCTGCGCCCGTGCCCATCAATTGCATCGCCTGGCGGCGCCCCAGCAACTTGTCCACGCAGATCCCCTGGCCCAATCCCCGAGACGATCCCGGCGCGCGATGTCCTTGTGTGCCGCACCGGCCGTCAAAGCTCCCGTGACATCCGCGTTTTCACCGCTCTTCGGCGAAAGGCGATGTGCCGTGCTGCACGCGCGAGCGCTGGTTCCCGCGATGCATACGTATTTACCGTGAATAAACCATGTTTCATTAGGCGAGGGTGATGGGTCACGAGTCGTATCGTCGCAACGTGTGGTATCCGGGTGAGGTGCTTGGCACTGCGCTCGCCTACTTCGCGTGTGCGTCGCTGGCGCTGGTGCTCACCCGCTTCGACGGCGGCATCGCGGTGGTCTGGCTGGCAGGGTCGGTGCTGTTCGCCCGGCTGCAGGTCACGCCGCGCAGGCGCTGGACGCCGCTGGCGCTCGTCTGCACGCCGCTGGCCATCTGTGCCTCGCAACTGTTCGGGTTCGGGGGGCTGACTGGGGTTGGCCTGCCGCTCCTCTGCATCATCGAGGCGGTCGGCGCCGCGTGGCTGATGCGACGGGTGTTTCCCCGGTTCGGCCGCTTCCAGTCGGTAGCGGAAGTGACGGCGTTCCTCGTCGTCTGCGGGATCATGGTGCCCGGCGTGACGGCGCTGTTCGCGGCCGTCATGACCAGAGCGGTGCGAGACGTAGGGTTCTGGTCGGCCTGGCGTGACTGGTATGCCGGACATGCGCTGGGCTTCGTGGTCTTCGCGCCGCCGCTGCTGCTGTTCCTGCGCGGCGATGTCGCGCACTGGACGCGCACGGCTGGAACCCGCGTGCGCAAGCGGACCTTCGGGCTGTTGGGGCTCGTGCTGCTAGCCTCGCTGGCGACATTCGGACAAAGCACGATCCCTCTTGTCGTCGTGCCGTTCCTGCCGATGATCGCCGCGACGTTCAGGCTCGGCCGGTTCGGCGCGGTTTCCTCCATCGTCATCGTGATCCTGGTGGGCCTTGGCTGTTCGCTGGCAGGACTGGGACCGACGGCGCTGCTTGCAGGCACGATGGCGCTCAAGCTGCAGGTGCTGCAGATCTATTTCGCGTCCATCGTCCTGCTGCTCCTGCCGCTTGCGGCGGAACTCTACGCGCGGCGGCGCATAGTCGAGCGCCTGCACGCCGCCGAAGCGCTGCACCGCCTTGTCCTCGACCGCATGAGCGACGTGGTGCTGCGCGCCGGGATCGACGGCACGGTGCGCTACGCATCGCCTTCGGTGGAGCGTGTCACCGGCTACCCGGCTGCCGAGCTAGGCGGACGGCCGCTGTTCAACCTCATCGTGCCGGACGACCTGCCGATGGTGCTCGACATGCGCCGGGTTGTGCTGGCCGCGCCCGAGGAAAGCGCCATCGTCGAATATCGCGTCATCCAGAAGAGCGGCGCGATCATATGGGTTGAGAGCCACGTGCGTGCGATGGTCGATGCCGATGGAAAGGTCTCTGGCACGGTCAGTATCATCCGCGAGGTCACTGAGCGGCGCCATATCGTCGAGGATCTCAAGCACAAGGCGATGACCGATCCACTGACCGGTGCCTGCAACCGCCGGGCTTTCGACGATGCGCTCGCCGCGCTGGTCGCGTCTCCACCGATCGGCGCCGAGGCGGGCTGCCTCGCAGTGTTCGACCTCGACCACTTCAAGCGGATCAACGACGAGTATGGCCATGCCGCGGGCGACGCGGTGCTTATCCGTTTCGTGGCCATCATCCGCGGCGCTGTTCGCGAGGGGGATCTCGTCGCGCGGCTTGGCGGCGAGGAGTTTGCGGTGTTGCTGGCCGGGTTGTCTGTGGAACGGGCGCAGCAGGTGTGCGAGCGCATCCGCATGCGGCTTGGTGCGATGGGTGTGGAAACGCCGTCGGGAAGCCTCATCGCCGCGACCGTGAGCGTCGGCATCGCTACATTGACCTTCGATAGCACTCCCGAACGGATCATCGCCGCCGCCGACGCTGCGCTCTATCGTGCGAAGCGCGGCGGGCGCAACCAGTCGGCTGCGGCCTGAGGCTCAGCGCGCGGGCGGGGCCTCCCTGTCCGCAAGCCGCAGCAAGCCATAGCCCAGCAGGCCGGACAGCAGCGATCCGGCAAGGATGCCGAGCTTCGCCTCGGACTGCAGTACCGGGGCATCGGGGAAGGCCAACAGGGCGATGAACAGGCTCATCGTGAAGCCGATCCCGCACAGCAGGGCGACGCCCAGCATCTGCAACCGGCTGGCATGGGCGGGGGTGTCGGCAAGACCGAGCCGCATCGCGATCATCGAGAGGCCGAACACGCCCACGGGCTTGCCGATCAACAGCCCGGCAGCCACCCCCAGCGTCACCGGCGCGACGAGCGTTTCTGCAGGCAGGCCGAGCACCGGCACTCCCGCGTTGGCAAGGGCGAAGAGCGGTACGATGAGGAAGCCAACGGGGACATGAAGCGCATGTTCCAGCCGGTGCAGCGGGCTGGTCGCGTCACCATCGGGATGGCTCGGCGTCACGTCCATCGGGATCGTCAGGGCAAGCGCGACGCCTGCCAGCGTTGCGTGGATGCCCGAGCGGTAGGTCAGGACCCACAGCACTGCTCCCAGCAGCAGGTAAGGCAGGAGACGTCGCACCTTCATCCGGTTCATCGCGATCAGGACGCCCAGCACCAGCGCCGCCCCGGCAAGGTCCGGCACCGAAATCGAGGCGGTGTAGAACAGCGCGATGATGATCACCGCGCCAAGGTCGTCGATGATCGCCAACGCCGCGAGGAACACGCGCAGGGACGCTGGCACCCGCTTGCCGAGCAGCGAGATCACGCCGAGCGCGAAGGCGATGTCGGTGGCGGCGGGAATGGCCCACCCCTTTGCCGTGTCCCCGGTGTTGAAGGCGTAGAACAGCAGCGCCGGAACCGCCATGCCGCCAAGAGCGGCGATGCCGGGCAGCACCCGCCGCGACCATGTCGAAAGCTGGCCGTCGAGCATCTCGCGCTTTATCTCCAGCCCGACCAGCAGGAAGAATATCGCCATCAGCCCGTCGTTTATCCAGTGCGTCAGCGACAGCGGCCCAAGGTTCAGGTGGAGTACGTGCTCGTAGCCATGCGCCAGCGGCGAGTTGGCGAGGAGGAGAGCCACCCCGGCCATCGCCATCAGGAAGAGGCCGGCCGAAGACTGGCCGTCGAGGAACTGGCGCAGGGCACTGGGGGTCTTGAGGCGGGAGAGGACCATGTGGGATTCCAGGCAGGAGCGATTACGTACCGGCGGCCCGACCGGCACCACGAAACCTGCCCGTCGATAGCGGCGGACACCCGTCAGCAGCTATCGCAGTCCTGCCCTTGCCATGCAACCCGGACCAGATGTGGGCCGAACCGGCCGCGGGCCAGTCATTCGCGCCGGACGGGGGCGCTGGCGGGTTCGACCAGCCTGATCCGCACCGCCAGTCCGGGGGCGGCGTCTCGCAGTTCGGCGGTGCCGCCATGGAGATGGGCGACCGCCTGCACGAGCGAGAGGCCGAGTCCCGCGCCCCAACCACCGCGCGCTTCGTCCAGTCGGGTGAACCGTCGCAGCGCCTGCTCGCGGCGCTCGGGCGCGATGCCGGGGCCTTCGTCGGCAACCACGATCGTCGCGCCGTCCACCTCTGGCATGAGCGAAAGGGAGATAGTGCCCGCACCGTACTTGAGGCTGTTGTCGACCAGGTTGCCCAGCGCCTGATCGAGCAACTGGCGATGGACGCGCATGTGCAGAGCAGCCGGTGCCTGCACCACCATGGCCCGCCCCTGGTCCTCGACCAGGGGCGAGTAGATCTCGGCCACTGTTTCAAGCAGTTCGGGCAAGTCGGCGTCGGCAAGGCTCTCGCGGCCCATTCCGGCTTCGGCGCGGGTGATCGACAGGGCCGTCTCGACGATCGCCATCAGCCGCTCGCTCTCGGTCAGCGCCTGATCGACGAAAGGCTGGGCGAGGGGATCGTCCACATGCTGCGCCGCCCGGTCGAGCGCCGCGCGCATGCGTGTCAGCGGCGACTTCAGGTCATGCGCAAGAGCATCGGTCGCCAGTTTCAGCTCGTCGTTGAGCGCAGCCATGCGGTCGAGCGCCTGGTTCACCTCGCTGCCGAGCAGGGCGAAGGCATCGCCGGTGTCATCTGCCGGGACCCGCCGCGACAAGCGCCCCTCGCGCACGTCGCGCAAGGTCGCGACGCTTGCGCGCAGGCGGTTGAGGATGAGCCTTGTCGAGACGTAGGCGGCGAACGCGGCGAAGACCACCGAAAGGGCGAGTGCGATCATCGAGGTGCGTTCGAGCAGCGCGATCACCTGCCGCTCGGTCTCCACCACTGTTCCGGTGACCAGCACCGAGCCGTCGCCCAGGCGCATCGACTGGATCAGCATGGCTTCGGGCGAGGTATGGCCGGACCGAGGCAGCTTCTCCAGCACGTAAGGCGCGCCCGGCGCCAGATCGGGCGGTGCACGGTCGAGGTTGCCGGTCACGCGCACGCCGTCGGGCCTGGCCAGGAAAAGCACGCTTGCCCGCTCGATCCGACGCGAGATCCTGGCATCGATGGCGCGGGACAGGGCAGCCTGGCCGCCTTCGTGGTAGGCGTCGAGGAGGTCGTCTCGCACCGTCTCGGCAACGGCCACGGCATCGGCATGGCTCTGGGAGCGCAGCAGCAACGCCGGGCCGAGCAGAAGCACCGCCGCCGCGACGATCTGGAACAGGAAGACGAGCGCGGCGAGGCGGAATGTCGTCGAGTGCCAGACTTTCACGGTTCCGCGCCGATGCGATAGCCCGCGCCGCGCACGGTATGGAGCAGGCGGCGCGCCTCGCCCTCATCGATCTTCTTGCGCAGCCGGCTGAGGTGCACGTCGACGACATTGGTGCCGGGGTCGAAATGATAGTCCCATACGCCTTCGAGCAGCATTGTACGGGTAACGACCTGATCGGCATGGCGCAGCAGGAATTCGAGCAGACGGAACTCGCGCGGCTGCAGCTCGATCACCCGCTCCCCCCGGCGGACGCGCCGGGCGAGGAGGTCCATCTCCAGATCGTCGCAGCGCAGGACGGTTTCGGCCACGGCTGCGGGCGCGCTGCGACGGATCAGCAGGCGGATACGGGCAAGCAGCTCGGCGAAGGCGAACGGCTTGACCAGATAGTCGTCGCAGCCGTTGGTGAGGCCCTTGATACGGTCTTCCGGCGATCCCAGGGCGGAGAGGATGATCACCGGCGTCTCCAGCCCGGCGCCGCGAAGGGCGGCCAGAACCGCCATGCCGTCCAGCCCCGGCAGCATCCGGTCGAGCACGATGCAGGCGTAGCCGCCGTCAGTGGCGAGGAACAGGCCGTCGCGACCGTTGGCGGCCCGATCCACGGTGAAGCCCGCCTCGTCGAGGCCCTTGGCGACGAATTCGGCAGTCGCGGCATCGTCTTCGACTAGCAGGATCTTCTGGCTCAATGCGCCTTCCTCACACTTTCGGTCCTTCTGCTTTTGGGCCGCGTAGCCCTTCGGCGCGATGGGGAGCGGATTAACTTTCGCTCATGTTCCCTCCAGCCGGTAGAGGTTCTATGCATCGTATGCACCTTGCGCGCGACACGACAAGGTTTGACGACGAGCCTGGAGGCCCATGAATATCGATACTTCGCAGCTGGACGAACGGACCTGCCGCCTGATCTGTCCCATCGCCTCGGGGATGGTGGGTGTGTGCATGACCGGGATCGGCCTCCTGCGCGTGGTGGTATCGGTGCGCGGGCACGAGACGATCGCGGACGACCTGCTCTCGATCGATGCGCTGTTGTTCCTGCTGGCGACGCTTTGTTCCTACTTTGCGCTGAGGGTGCAGTCATCGACGCGGCTGCACGGCCTGGAGCGGGTGGCCGACACGGCGTTCATCCTGGCGATGTCGCTGCTGACGGTGGCGTGCTTCGTGATCACGTATTCGCTCGGGGGCTAGGGCTTTCCACGGGTCCATCCTGCCACGGATCCTCAGTCCCGCTCGGCTCCCCGTCTCCAGATTGCCGATTGTTCATCTAGCGGCGAGCGTCCTGCAATACGGGCGAGGGCACAAGCAGCACCATGTTGCTGAGAACCGCCCTGTTCCTTTCGCTCCTCGCTGCGCCGCTTGCGGCGCACGCGGCGACGCCCGCCGAGGGCGTCTGGCTCAATCCATCCGGCAGCGTCGCCGTGCGAACCGGGGCCTGCGGGCCGGGGCCATCGAGGCCCGGGCTCTGCGGCCGGGTCGTCTGGGCAAGCGGCCAGGCCAGGGCGGACGCGCAGGACAGCGGCGTGACGTCCCTGATCGGCACCGAACTTTTGCAGGACTATCATGCGGAGGGCCGTATCTGGCGGGGCACCGTCTACGTGCCCGACATGGGGCGACGCTTCGATTCCCGGATCGAGCCGCTTTCCGCTGACAAGCTGAAGATCAGCGGCTGCATCCTCGGCGGCCTCCTGTGCCGTTCGCAGGTCTGGACCCGCATCGCGCAGGTGCCCGCATGACCGCGCCGCTCGCCTTCCTGTCGCGCTACCGCAAGCTCGTAGAGGCGGGCGCGGTGCTGGCGGTGATCGCGCTTGGCTTCGTCGCGCTCAATACGCTGACGCACGAGATCCGCTACTCACAGGTGCGCGCCGCCGTACATGCAATGGGTGCGGGGCAGATTGCGCTGAGCCTGGCGCTGACGGCCGCGAGCTATCTTGCGCTGACGTTCTACGATTTCCTCGCGCTGAGGACCATCAGGCACCCGCTGCCCTGGCGCACGGCCGCGCTGGCCTCGTTCACCAGCTATACGCTCAGCCATAACCTTGGCCTTTCGCTGCTGACCGGCGGTTCGGCGCGCTACCGGATCTACGTCGGAGCGGGGCTCGACGGGCCGGAAGTCGCCAAAGTGGTGATGCTCGCGGCAGGCAATTTCTGGGCCGGCGTGCTGGCGGTCGCGGGTGCGGCCATGCTCGTCCATGGCGGAGGTCTGCATTTCGGGGCCGTGCAACTGGACGCACAGGCGACGCATGCGCTCGGCGCAGGCATGATCGCCCTGCTGGGCGCGCTTGGCTTTGCGGCGGCCCGGGGCAAGACCCTGAAGCTGCCGGGTATCCGCCTGCCTTTGCCGTCCGCGGGCGAACTCGCCGCGCAGGTCGGCATCAGCATCACCGACATAGCCTGCGCGGGCGCGGCTCTATTTGTGCTGTTGCCGGGCGCCGATCCAGCGCAGCTGCCGATCTTCGTGCTCGCTTACGCGCTGGGCATAGTCGTCGCGCTGGTGACGCACGTGCCGGGTGGCCTCGGCGTTTTCGAGGCGGTCGTCCTCGCTGTCGCACCGGGGGACCGGGCGCATCTTTTCGCGGGGCTGATCGTCTATCGCCTCGTCTACTACCTGCTTCCGCTCGCGCTTGCCGCGCTGCTGCTGGCCTGGCGCGAAGGCGCGCGCAGCCGCCGCGTGGCCCGTTTCGTCGGAGGGGTCGCCACCGGGCTCTCCCCGCTGCTGCTGGCGAGCGCGACGCTGCTGGGCGGCGGCATGCTGCTGCTGTCAGGCTCGCTGCCCGCCGTTCACGCGCGCATGGGGCTGCTGGCCGACGTCATGCCGCTGCCCGTCATCGAGGCGAGCCACATCGCCGCCAGTCTCGTCGGCACCGCCCTGCTGCTGCTGGCGCCGGGGCTCTATCGCAGGCTCGACGGCGCCTGTCTCGCGGCACGGCTGCTGCTGGTTGCGGGGGCGGTGTTCTCGCTCGCCAAGGGCATCGATTATGAAGAGGCCCTGGCCTGCCTTGCCCTTGCCGCGCTGCTGCAGATGACGCGCCGTGTCTTCTACCGCCGTACCGCGCTGACCGAGACGCCGCTCACCCCGGGCTGGATCGCGGCGGTGGTGATGGCGGCAGGGCTGGCGCTGTGGGCGGGGCTCTTCGCCTATCGCCATGTCCCCTACAATGACGACTTGTGGTGGAAGTTCGCCTTGCGCGCGGACGCCCCGCGCTATCTGCGCGCGGCGCTGGCCTCGTCGGTATTCCTTGCCGGCGTCGCGGTCTGGAGGCTGTGCGCCCCGGGGTCCGCGCACGGCGACGTGCAGGCGCTGGAGGATGCCCCGGCGATCCGCGCGATCCTCGCCACCAGCCCGCGTACCGAGGCGATGCTGGCGCTGACCGGTGACAAGCGCTTCCTCGTCTCCGAAGCGGGCGATGCCTTCGTGATGTACCAGGTGAAGGGGAGCAGCTGGGTCGTCATGGGCGACCCGGTCGGCAACGAGGGGTCGTGGGGTGAACTGCTCTGGACCCTGCGCGACATGTCACACCGGCGGCAGGGTAGGCTGGTGCTCTACGAGATTTCTCCCGCGACGCTCGATCTTGCCATCGGCATGGGCCTGCAGATCGTGAAGTATGGCGAGGAAGCGGTGGTCGACCTTACGACCTTCGAGCTGGATACGCCGCAACTGCGATCGGTACGCAAGTCGGAACGTACCGCCGCCCGCGCGGGCGCGAGGCTGCGCGTGGTCCCGGCCGCCGCGGTGCCGGTCATCATGGACGAGCTGGAGGCGATCTCCGAGGAATGGATGGAGGCCAAGGGCCAACGTGAAAAGGGCTTCAGCCTCGGCGCGTTCGACCGGGAGTACCTCGGCAACTTCGACATGGCGCTGGTCATGGTCGAGGACCGCATTGTCGCCTTCGCTAACTTGTGGTGCACGCAGGATCACACCGAGGCATCGGTCGACCTGATGCGCCATCGCGAGGACGCACCGCGCGGGACCATGGACTTCCTGTTCACCAACCTGCTGCTCTGGACCAAGGCACGCGGATACCGGCGCTTCACGCTGGGTATGGTGCCCCTTTCGGGCATCGAGGGTGGACCTCTCGCGCCCGCATGGGCCAAGGCTGCGGCTCTGGTGTTCCGCCATGGCGAGCGGTTCTACGGCTTTCGCGGACTGCGCGGCTACAAGGAGAAGTTCGCCCCCCGCTGGGAGCCGCGCTACGTTGCTGGGCCGCACGGCATCGGGCTCATCCAGGGATTGCACGACGTCTCGCGCCTGATCGGCGGCGCGGGATCGAGCGAGCCCGCCCGGCCCCTTGCGCCTTTGCCTCCTGTCACCCTCGAAGCAAGGATACAGCCCGCATGAGCCACTGCTTTCGCTCCCGCCTGACCCTCGGGCTGCTCGCGCTGGCGGCATTGGTTCTGGCTGCGCTGGCCGCACCGGTATTGGGGCTGCTCGGCACCGGACCCATCGTTATCTTCCCGGCGCAAGAGCCGCACCCGCGAGTGGCTGCGGTCTTCCTTTCGGGCGACATGGGCTTTCGCTTCGGCATGGGGGAAAAGGTCGCCGCTGCCATTGCCGCCAGGGGCGTTCCGGTGATCGGCGTAGCCTCGCCGGTGGTCTTCGGCATTCACCGGACGAAGGAAGAGGCAGACGCCGTCCTCGCCGGTGCGGTACGCCTCGCGCTGGCGCGCACGGGTGCGAGCCGGGTCCTCCTGCTGGGACAATCGTATGGCGCGGACATCCTTGCGACCACCGCGCCCGACCTCCCGCCGGACTTGCGTGGCCGGGTGCTCGCGATCGACCTGACGGTGCCTGCGCAGGACGTCTATTTCCGTTCCGATCCGGTGGGGCTGGCCTATCTCGGCAAGGCCGATGCATGGCCGTTGCTGGGCATGCGCCGGCTCGACTGGGCGCCGGTGATCTGCGTCCATGGTCTTGAGGAGCAGGGCAGCCTTTGTCCTGCGCTGGAAGGGCGGGCGCGGGTGATCGGCCTGAGCGGAGACCATTATCTAGGGCACGACGCGCCGCGCCTGATCGCCACGACCCTGGCCGCCCTTCACGCGGTCGCACCCGCGGCGGGGTTGCAGCCATGAGCGGGACCCTCGCCGATTGCCGCGCCGAACGGCACGTCGCAGCACGCAAGTTCGTGATCGATCCCCTCGGCGTGCAGACCTGCCGCTGCAAGGTCTGCGGCTGCGACCTTCGGCGCCTGCCCGCGATGCGGCGCTGGTTCCGCTCCGGCATGATGGGATAGATGTGCTTTCCGTCGCTGCGAGCGCAGCGACGAGGACCGAATCCGAACATGACGAAAATTTAAGACGCCGCTCAGGTCGCGGAGAATGCGCCGGGCCTAATCCACCGGCCATATCCCTTACCCCGGACACCCGACGTCATGAGCAAGCCCATCTTCTACGACCCCACCGGCCGCCGCAGCCGCTGGGCGCGCGGCGTCCTCGCCGCGCTGCTGGTCATCGTGCTGCTGGGGGCGGCGGCCTTCGCGACCACGCTCGTCGCCGTGCCCACGCAGCGCGAGCTGGAGCTGCCGACGCCGCGCCTCAAGCCCTCGACGCTCCATGGCTCACCGCTGAAGCACGAACTGAAGTCATGGCTGCCGCACGGTCGCAAGGGGCCGGGGCAGAAGCCGCTCAGCATCGGGTTCTACCTGCCGGGCAACGACGCCAGCTTCCTCTCGCTGGTCCATCACGGCAATGATCTGGACTGGGTGGTGCCCGCCCTGATCAACGTTGCCGGGCCGCAGCACCAGGTGACGGTCGAGCCGGACGCCCGTTTCGACCGTCTGGTTGCGGGCCAGTCGCACCACTTCAAGGTGCTGCCGATGGTCCAGAACGTCGGAACGGACGGTTGGGACGGCGCCGGAACCGCTGCGCTGCTGCACGACCCCGTCCAGCGCCTCGCCCTTGCGAAGCGCCTTTCGGGAGCGGTGGCGCAGGGGCACTACGCCGGTCTTGTGATGGACCTCGAAGCGCTCCCCATGCGTGCGATGCCCGATTACCTCACTTTCCTGCACAGCCTGCACGCGGCGCTGCCCAAGGGCGCCTCGCTTGCCGTCACCACGCCCGCCGACGACGAGGGCGGATGGCCGCTGGAGGCGCTCGCCAAAGCCACCGACAAGGTCATCTTCATGGCCTACGACCAGCATTGGGAGGGTGGCACTCCCGGCCCGATCGCGGCGCAGGACTGGTTCGTCCACGAAGTGCAGGGCGCCCTCCGGCGCATCGGCCCCGATCATCTCGTCGTCGCGCTGGGCAGTTACGCCTATGACTGGCACGGCGACCAGACCGACGCTCTGGCCATAGAGGATGCCTGGCTCGCCGCGCACGACAGCGCCGCGAAAATAGCCTTCGATCCCGCCAGCGGTAACGCCGCCTTCGCCTACGACGACGAGCAGACCCATCACACCATCTGGATGCTCGACGCCGCGACCAGCTGGAACGAGTTGTCGGCTCTGAAGCGCCTCGGCATCGGCGACATGGCGCTGTGGCGGCTCGGCACGGAGGATTCGGGCTTCTGGAACGACCTCACCGCTTTCCGCAAGGGCGGCACCCCGGATCTCTCGACCCCGCGCGCGCTCAGCAGCGCCGATATCGAGGGCTCCGGAGAGATTCTGCGCATCACCGCTACCCCGCGCGACGGACAGCGCACCGTGCGGCTCGACGGCAATGGCATGATCCGCGAGGAGACTTACGCCGTGCTGCCGACGCCTTACGTCGTCCAGCGCTCGGGCGGGGCCGATCCCAAGCGCATCGCGCTGACTTTCGACGATGGCCCGGACCCGACATGGACGCCCCGCATCCTGCGCGAACTGGAGGCGGCGCACGTGCCCGCAACGTTTTTCGTCATCGGCGAGAATGCCCTTGGCAGCCCCGGCCTCCTGAAGCGCATCATCGCCGACGGGGACGAACTGGGCAACCACACCTACACTCACCCGAACCTCGCCAACGCTGGCCCGCGCCAGACCCGTCTTGAACTGAACGCCACGCAGCGCCTGGTCGAGGCGTATACCGGTCGCAGCATGACCCTGTTCCGCGCGCCCTACTTCGGGGATGCCGAGCCGACGACGCCTGACGAACTCGGTCCGGCACTGGCCGCGCAGCAGGCCGGTTACACGGTCGTCGGCCTCCACGTCGATCCGAACGACTGGCAGCGGCCCGGAGAGGACGCGATCGTCGATCAGGTGCTTCGGCAGGTCCATTCCGCCACCCCGCAGAATGCCACCAACGTCGTCCTGCTGCACGATGGCGGCGGCGACCGCGCCCAGACCGTCGCGGCGCTGCCCCGCATCATTACCGCGCTGAAGTCCGAGGGCTATACTTTCGTCACGGCATCGCAGCTCGTCGGCATCCCGCAGGCCCGGGCGATGCCCGCCATCTCGACGGCCGACCTTGCCGCCGTGCGCGTGGACGTCGCTGCCTTCGTCGCGCTGATGTCGGTCGCGGCGGTACTGGCCTGGGTGTTCTACCTCGCGATCTCGCTGGGCATCGCGCGCGCGGTGATCATGGCGGCGCTCGCCTGGTACCAGAGCCGCCGCAAGCGGGCCGAGCCGCCGCATTTCGAGCCCGCCGTCTCGGTCATCATTCCCGCCTACAACGAGGAGCGGGTGATCGCCGCCTCGGTCGCCCGGGTGCTTGCCAGCGCTTACGGAGAAAATGGCGGCCCGGGCTTGCAGGTCATCGTCGCCGACGACGGATCCAAGGACGGGACGAGCGAGATCGTGCAATGCGTCTTTGGTGACGACCCGCGGGTGACGCTGCTGACGCTGCAGAACGGCGGCAAGGCCAGCGCCCTCAACCGCGCGTTGCTGGAGGCGACGGGTGAGATCGTCATCGCCCTCGACGCCGACACCCAGTTCGAGCCCGAGACCATCCGCCGCCTGGCGCGCTGGTTCGCTGATCCACAGCTGGGCGCGGTGGCGGGTGATGCGCGGGTGGGGAATCGGGTGAACCTCGTCACCCGCTGGCAGGCCGTGGAGTACATCACCGCACAGAACCTCGAACGCCGTGCGCTGGCGGGCTTCGATGCAATGACCGTGGTGCCCGGCGCGGTCGGTGCATGGCGCCGCGCGGCGCTGGATTCGGTCGGCGGCTATCCGGAGGACACCTTGGCAGAGGATCAGGACCTCACCATCGCCATTCAGCGCGCAGGCTGGCGTGTCACCTACGACCCGCGCGCGGTAGCCTGGACCGAGGCGCCCGAGAGCTTCACCGCGCTCGCCAGGCAGCGCTTCCGTTGGGCTTTCGGCACGCTGCAGTGCCTGTGGAAGCACCGTGCGGTGATCCGCACCCGCAAGCCCGCCGGGCTCGGCCTTGTCGGTCTGCCGCAGGCGTGGCTGTTCCAGATCGCTTTCGCCGCGATCTCGCCGCTGATCGACCTGGCGCTGGTGATCTCCATCATCGGCACCGCGCTGCGGGTTTCGGCGCACGGCTGGGCGCAGACGAGCGGGGATGTGGGGATGATGGGCGCCTACTGGATCGCCTTCACCGCCATCGACGTGCTCTGCGGCTGGATAGCCTATCGCCTCGACGGCGCGCGGATGCGCTACCCGGCGCACCTGCTGGTGGCGCAGCGGCTGGTCTATCGCCAGATCATGTACTGGGTGGTGATCCGCGCGATCGCCTCGGCGGTGGCCGGATGGGTCGTGGGCTGGGGCAAGCTGGAGCGCACCGGTTCGGTCTCCACCCAGCTTGCGGCCGGGTGAGGCCTACCAGCGTGCCCGTTCCTCCGGAGTAAGCGGCAGCGGCATCGCGCGGCCCTCCCGCGCGGATGCCGCGCCGGCCTCCAGAACGGCCATCACCGCAAGCGCCTCGATGGGCCGAACCGGAGGGGGCGCCTTGCCTGCGAGCGCAGCGGCGACGGCCTCGTAGAAGCCTCGCTGGTCGCCCGGTGTCGCAGGGATCGCGCGCGGTTCGCCCGAACCGTCGTGAAGGATGAGATCGTCGGCATCCGCGCCCCAGCCCGGCGCACCGGGGCGCATCCCGGCAAGCAGTTGCGCCTCCTGCCCGTCCGCCCTTGACTTGATCGCGCTGCCGCCGGTGCCATGGACCGTGAACCTCGCCGATCCGCCCGCAACGAGCATTCCGGCGTGAATGATGACCCGGCGCTGGCCGTAGGCAAGGATCGCGTGAGCCCAGTCGTCCACTTGCGCGCCGTCGCGCTGCAGGGCGAGGCTGGCGGCCACGCTGTCGGGCAGGCCGAACAGCGCCAGCGCCTGGTCGACCATGTGGGGGCCGAGGTCGAACCAGATGCCTGCCCCGGGCACCGCCTGTTCGCGCCAGCGATCGCGCACGTGCGGACGGAAGCGGTCGATGCGGGATTCGAAATGCGTGACGCGGCCGATCTGCCCGCTCTCGATGGCGCGGCGTACCGTAAGGAAGTCGCTGTCCCAGCGCCGGTTGTGGAAGACCTGAAGGTGGCGGTGCCGTGCCTCCGCCAGCGCCACCAGATCACGCGCTTCCCGCAGGTCGAGTGCGAACGGCTTGTCGATGACGACGTGGCGCCCCGCCTCCAGCGCCGCCCGGGCGAGCGGTGCATGTGTGTCGTTGGGGGTGGCGATGACGACGAGATCTATCGCATCGTCCGCGATCAGCGCTGCCGGGGTCGGGTGCACGGTCACGCCGGGGAAGTCGGCATGGACCTTGCCGGCGTCGCGCGAGGCGACGGCATGGATGCGCAGTCCCTTGCACGCGGCGATGAGCGGGGCGTGGAAGGCTTTTCCGGCGAAACCGTAACCCAGCAGGCCGACATTCACGGGGCGGCCATCAAGCGGGAGGGAGCGGGTGGGTGTGTCCATGGGCAAATCCTTCCAGTCCTGTCGTCCCGGGCATTACGGGGTCGCTCCGGGCAATCAACCGAGAAAGGCAGATAGGTCATATGGTAACGTTTACATTATCAGATGGTCCGACATTGGCGTCCGAACTGGTTCGAGATTGGCCGGAGCGACGGTTGGAATTGTCGTGCGGTCATCCATGAAAGGCCCGAACCTTGCGGATTCTCGCTGCCTTTTTGCCGTCGCCATGATGCTCTCGTACCTTGGGCCGATATCGCGCGATTCGCACTCGAGCGGCGAGGGCAGCGCCAATTGAAGCTCGCCCGAGCCCGAAAGCGGGAGGCATCAATTCCGATGAGTTTTCCGATGGTTATGGGACGACGGCAGGCAACGACTGCTGTACAAATGAAAACGTTACCCTTTGGGTTCGTGGCAAAAAATACATATTTTTCAATAAATTGATTAATTGTCTGCAGAACCGTCAGAATGACCCGCTTGCATTCGTCCGCGAATCGGTCATTGTAATGAAAACGTCAATCATTCCAGAACGGGTCACAGGGAGTTCCAGTCTTGCTCAAGCGTCTTACGTTCACTGCCAGTGCGCTTTCCATAGCCGCGGCCTTCGTGCAGCCTGCCTTCGCGCAGGATGCAGCGCCCGCCGCCGACACCGCGTCCGAAGGCCTCGGCGAGATCGTCGTCACCGCGACCAAGCGTGAAACCAGCGCGCAGAGCACCCCGATCGCGATGACTGTTGCGAGCGGCGAGGAACTTTCCAAGGCGGGCGTCACTGACGTCAACGCGCTGTCCAACATCGCGCCGACCGTCAACATCGCCCAGAACAACGCAAACACGATGATCACCATTCGCGGCGTGTCCAGCCGCGACTACTCGGAGACGGGTGATCCGGCGGTCGCGGTCTCGGTCGACAACTTCTACCTGCAGCGCGCCTTCGCCCTCAACGCGGCGATGTTCGACGTGGAGCGCATCGAAGTGCTGCGCGGCCCGCAGGGCACGCTCTATGGCCGCAACGCCACGGCAGGCGCGGTCAACATCGCGACGGTCAAGCCGACCGACGACTGGAAGCTCGACGCTGCCGCCGAAATCGGCAACTACGGCACGCTCAACTTCGACGTCGGCGCCACCGTCCCGGTCAGCGACACCCTGAGCTTCCGCTTCGCAGGGACTCGCAAGACCCACGAAGGCTACCGCGACAACCCGGGCCTCAAGGACGGCGACGACGGCAACGTGACGGGCGGCCGCGTCCATGCGCTGTGGACTCCGACCAGCCGCCTCTCGGTCCTCGTCACCGGCGAGATGACCCGCGTGGACGGCGTCGGCTCGACCATCAAGGCGGTGCCCTATACCGACGTCAATTCCGACGGATCGCTGGAGATCGGCTCGTCGAAGAAGTTCGAGCTGAACAACCAGGGCTATACCCGCATCCGCACCAAGGCCGTGCGCACCGCGATCTCCTACGACATGGACTTCGCGACGCTGAGCTTCTTCGGCGGCTTCCAGAAGTCGACGCTGAGCCGCGACAACGATCAGGACGGCGGCACGCTCTACAATTACGGCTTCCAGCAGAACGAAGACGTCAAGGACCAGAACTACGAACTGCGTCTCAGCTCGAACAACAAGACCGGCTTCACCTGGCAGGTCGGCGGCTATTTCTTCAAGGAGACCGACGCGCTGCTGACCTACTTCCAGGTCCACGGGCTCGCGATCGATCCGTTCAACTTCTATACCTTCGACTACGACGTGGGCAGCAAGTCCAAGGCCGTCTTCGCGCAGGTCGGTTACGACCTGACCGACAAGCTGAAGCTGGAAGCCGGCGTCCGCTACACCAAGGACAACAAGTATCAGGTTGGCTACAACGACATCGCCGGTGCCTATTCGGACCTCGACAACCACTATTCGGGCGATCAGGTCACCTGGCACTTCGGCGCGAACTATCAGGTCACGCCCGACAACCTGTTCTATGCAAAGGTCGACAAGGGCTACAAGGCGGGCGGTTACACCACCAACTCCTCGTTCGGTCCCGAGCAGATCATCGCCTATGAAATCGGCACCAAGAACCGCTTCCTGAACAACACGCTGCAGGTCAACCTGAGCGGGTTCTACTACGACTACAAGGACCTGCAGACCCAGCAGGAAGATCCGGCGACGGCGCTCGTCTACACGCTCAACGCGGGCAAGGCGCGCGTCTGGGGTGCGGAACTCGAGACGCTGTGGCAGGTCACCCCGGACACCCGCATCGACGCCAATGTGGCATGGCTCGACGCGAAGTACGCGGAGTTCTGCACCGTCACTGCGGCTTCCTGTCCGGCGGCCAGCGACTTGTCCGGCAACCGCCTGACGCAAGCTCCGGAATGGACGCTTTCGGGCGGCATCCAGCATGACTTCCACCTGCTCGGCGGCACCCTGACTCCGCGCGTCCAGACCCGCTACCAGTCGAAGAGCTACTTCACCTTCTACAATACGGCAGCCGAACAGCAGGGCGCCTACTGGAAGAGCGACGCGCAGATCACCTACACGCCCGATGACGGCCCGTTCTCGATCACCGCATACGTGCGCAACATCGAGAACAATACGATCCTGACGGCGAACGCCAATGCGGGTTACGCCAGCGCCTACCTCGTTCAGTTCGCTCCGCCGCGTACTTACGGCGCGCGTCTGACTTACTCGTTCTGATCGGAACTGCGGGATGGTCCTTCTCTCCTCCGGACTGTCCCGCGCTCCCTCCCACTCTCCGCGAGCGCAAGCGCGGAGGGTGGGAGGCAACACTTTCCCATCCGCCTCGAAACACGCGATCCTCGCGGACAGGACAGCCATGCCTCACGATCTCGTCGAACTTGCTGAAGCGATCGCCAGCGGAGCCCTGAGCGCTTTCGATGCGGTCACCGACGCGCTGGAGCGCGCCGAGGACTGGCGCGGGCTCAATGCCTTCGTCGCGATCGAGGCCGAAGCCGCGCTCGATCAGGCACGGGCCTGCGACGAACAGCGGCGGCGCGGATCGCTGCGCGGTCCGCTCCACGGCGTGCCGCTGGCGCACAAGGACATGTTCTTCCGTTCCGGTATCCCGACCGAGGCGGGTTCGAAGATCTGGCAGGGCCACGTTCCCGCCGATACCTCCCCGCTAATGGCCCGGCTTGCGGGCGCGGGCGCGATCACCATCGGCCGTCTCCACATGGCGGAGTTCGCGATGGGGCCGACCGGGCACAACGCGCACCTCGGCCGCTGCCGCAATCCGTGGAATGGCGAGGCGATTTCCGGCGGATCCTCGTCAGGTTCCGGCGCGGCGGTCGGTGCGCGCATCGTCACCGGCGCGCTGGGATCGGATACCGGCGGTTCCGTCCGGCTTCCGGCGGCTTTCTGCGGCGTGGCGGGGCTCAAGCCGACTAACGGCCTGCTGCCCGACACCGCGATGATGCCGCTGTCGAAGACGCTCGACACGGCGGGGCCGCTCTCCACCTCCAGCCGGTCGCTGGCGCGTTTGATGGACGTTCTGGTGGATGGCGAATACGAGGCTGGCCTCATCGCCGACTGCTCGGGCCTGACGATCGGCGTGCCGACCAGCTACTTCACCGATGACCTTCACACCGAAGTCGCCGCTGCCTTTGCGGCCGCGCGGCAGGTCTTCGCGGACCTCGGCGCGAAAGTCGTTGATGTCGCCATTCCCGACCATACCGGCTATCCCGCGATCGCCGCCGAAATCTGGGCGCCCGAAGCCGCCGCCTTCCACGCGCGGCACCTTGCCGAGCGTTCCGAAGACTTCGGTGAGCAGGTCCGCAACCGCCTGCTTGCGGGCGCGGCGGTTACTCCCGAGACCTATCTGGCCGCGCTCGGACGGCGCAAGTCCGCGCAGTCGGACATGCTCAATGGCCCGTTCGCCAAAGTCGACCTGCTGCTCACCCCCGCCGTGCGCTTCCCGGTGCCCATGGCCGAGCAGGTCGGTGCAACCGGCGGCGATGCGATGCAGGCTATGGTTGCCGAACTCTCCGCACTGACCCGCACGATCTCGATGCTGGGTTTCCCCGCGCTCGTCACGCCGATGGGCTTCGACGTGCGTGGGCTGCCGCTCGCGCTGCAACTCGTCGGCCGACCGAATTCCGAACAATGCTTGCTGCGTGGAGGGTTTGCCTATGAACAGGCGACTTCCTGGCTCGCGCGCGTACCGTCTCCGCCTCCTCTCCCTTAAACTTCCCTCTCCCAGGAGCACTGCAATGGATATTGGTCTGTTCATCCCCATCGGCAACAACGGTTGGCTGATTTCCGAGAACGCTCCGCAGTACAAACCCAGCTTCGAAATGAACAAGAAGCTGGTTCAGACGGCCGAAGGCTATGGCTTCGACTTCGCGCTGTCGATGATCAAGCTGCGTGGCTTCGGTGGCAAGACCGAGTTCTGGGACTACAACCTCGAAAGCTTCACGCTGATGAGCGCGCTCGCCGCCGTCACCAGCAAGATCAAGCTGTTCGCCTCGACGGCTATTCTGACCCTGCCGCCCGCGATGGTCGCGCGCATGGCCGTGACGATCGACAGCGTCGCGCCGGGCCGCTTCGGCGTCAACGTCGTCACCGGCTGGGCCAAGGGTGAATACGAGCAGATGGGCATGTGGCCGGGCGACGCCTACTTCGGCCACCGCTACGACTACGCCAGCGAATACGTGCAGGTGATGAAGGACCTGTGGGCCGACGGCAAGTCGGACTTCAAGGGTGAGCACTTCCAGATGGAAGACTGCCACATGCAGCCCAGGCCCAGCACCGGCAAGATCGAGATCGTCGGCGCGGGCCAGTCGGCACGCGGCATGGAATTCGTCTCCAACTACGGCGACTACAACTTCGTCACCGCCGGCGGCCTCAACAAGCCGACCAAGCACGCGCCGACCGTCGAGGCTCTGGTCGAAGCGGCCGCCAAGACCGGACGTGACGTGGGCGCCTACATCCTGTGCATGGTGATCGCCGACGAGACCGACGAGAAGGCCATGGCCAAGTGGCAGTCCTACCGCGAAGGCGCCGACGTCGACGCGCTGGCGTGGATGAGCGATCAGGGCGCCGCCGACAAGACCGCGGGCGAAGGCTCGACCGCGCGGCACATCAACCTGCCCGAAGGCGCGGTGAACCTCGGTATCGGCACGTTCGTCGGTTCTTATGAAACCGTGGCAAAGCTGCTCGACGAAGCTGCCTCGGTCCCCGGCACCAAGGGCATCATGCTGACCTTCGACGACTTCGAGCAGGGCCTCGTCGACTTCGGCGAGAAGGTGCAGCCGCTGATGGCCTGCCGCCAGGATCGCCTGGTCGCGGCCTGATCTACGCTACCCTGACGGCCCGGTCTTTCTCTCCATCGGGTCGTCCAAAACCCTCGGCCGGTCACGCCCCCCGCGTGACCGGCCTTTTTCGTGGAATAACCGAAATGGAGGCTTATGCCTTTGACGAGATCGCCGCCCGTCCCGCCAGCAGCGCGCCAAGACCCGCAACCCAACTCACCAGTAGGAAGCTCGTCCCGTAATCGCCGGTAAAGCCGTAGATCGTCGCCATCGCCGCCGGGCCGATCATCACGCCGATGAAGGTATAGACCAGCGAGCCGCCGATCACCCGGCCCGCGTCCTCGGGCGCGCAGTGGTGCGTGCACTCGGCCATGACGACACCGTTCCAACCGCTCATGCAGAAGCCGAACAGGCACAGCACGCCGATAGCGATCACGGCGGGCAGCGCGTCGATCCGCCACAGTGCGATCATGCAGGCCATCGAGACCACGCCGATCACCGCCAGCACCGTGAACCCGCCGTAGCGGTCGCCGAGGCCACCCCAAGACACACGGCCAAGCGCCCCGCACGCCTGCACGGCCCCGGCCACAAGCCCCGCCTCGACCATCGACCAGTGATGCTCGACCAGCATGATCACCGCAAAGGCCGACAACGAGAGCTGGATCGAGGAATAGAGCATCCCCAGCATCGCCAGCACCCTGAGCGGTGCCTTGCCCCAGACGAGGCGCTGTTCATAGACGAAACCGCGCCACACCGAGATCGTCACCGGCGTCGCCGGTCGTTCCGGTCCGCCCTTGAGCGCCAGCACTCCGATCATCGCGAAGCAGGGCACCGCGCCGATCACGAACGTCGTGCGCCAGCCCAGCCATCCCGCCAGCGCCGGGATCAGCAGCGCCGCCACGACACCGCCGATCGGCACGCCCGCCTGCTTGATCGAGAAGATCAGCGATCGGCGATGCGGCGGCGTCACCGCGCCGAGGATCTGCGCCGAAGCCGGGTTCTGCACCCCGTAGCCCACGCCGATCACCATCGAGGCCAGCAGCGCCAGCCAAGGGCTCGCGCTCGTCAACAGCAGCAGCGCGGTGCCGAAGCAGGCGAGGGCAAGCTGCTCCACCTGCACAGGCCCGCGATGCTGGATCAGGGTTCCCGCCATGGCAGAAGCGAACGTGCCCGCCGCGTAGATCACGCTGATCTGGTAGCCCACGTAATACGGCGCGAGCCCGAATTCGCCCGCGACGAGCGGGGCAATGCCGGTCAGCGCCAGCGCCGTCATCGTCGACAGGATCTGGATCGTCGTCGTCGTCGCCAGCGCGGCGGCGATCGAGGGCGCCTTGGTGCGCGCGCTATGCGGGGAGGCTGCGGAGGTCATTGCTGCATTGCATAATGTAATGCTTTACACGAGCCAAGCAGGAAGTCACAATCCTGCCGTATTGCACTTTGATGCCGCCTGCTTGGGAGCCGAATTTCCATGGTCCAGACCCCCTACGCCCCTGCCTCGGCCAATGTCCATGCTGCATTGCAGCGGATCGGTGCACGTGATGCTCTGGTCCGGGCGTGGCTGCATGTCGACGATACGGGCGCGATCGCTTCGGCGAAGGCGCTGGATGCCGGTGAGCCGGGGCCACTCCACGGGATATGCGTGGGGGTGAAGGACGTGATCGCGGTGGCCGGAATGCCGCTGACGCATAATTCGCCGTTGTTCTCCGGCTTCGTGCCGGCTCAGGATGCACCTTGCGTCGCGACCTTGCGTGCGGCGGGGGCGGTGATCCTGGGCAAGACCGACACCACCGAGTTCGCCGCCGCCGGGCGCAATGCCGCCAGCGCCAATCCGCATGACCTGACGCGCACGCCGGGGGGATCGTCGGCAGGATCGGCGGCGGCGGTGGCGGACGGGCATGTGCCGCTGGCGCTGGCGACGCAGACCGGAGGATCGACCATTCGCCCCGCCAGCTTCTGCGGCATCCACGGCTTCAAGCCGAGTTGGGGCCTTGTCAGCCGGGAGGGGGTGAAGACCTATGCCAACAGTCTCGACACGGTGGGCTGGTACGCGCGGGATCTTGACCTGATCGACCGGGTTTGCAGCGTTTACGGTTTCGCGCCGGGTGAGCGGGAAAGCGCCGAGCCCTTGCGCATCGGCGTGTTCCGCACGCCCTGGTGGGACGAGATGACGCCCGATGGCCAGGCCGCCTTCGACGGCGTCGCCGCCGCCATGGCGGGTGCCGGGATCGACGTCGTCGAGATCGCCACGCTGCCCGAGTTCGAGCATCTCAACGACGATCACCGCGTGATCCTGTTCCGCGAGGGCGCGGCCGCTTTCCTGAGCCTTGCACGGGCACGGTCCGACCTGCTGCATCCCGACTTTCACCTTCGCGTCGATGCGCTGGCCACCTATCCCGACACCCGGCTGCGTGAGGCGCATGACCGTGCGGCGGCGGCACGGGTGGGGTTCGAGCGGGCGATCGCCGGACTCGACGCAGTTCTGGCGCCGAGCGCCCCGGGCATCGCACCGCTCGGCCGTTCGCCGGGGGAACCCCGGTTCAATCAGCCCTGGACCCTGCTGCATGCGCCGGTCGTCAACCTGCCGCTGGCGCAGGGAGAGGGGGGGATGCCCATCGGTGTCTCGCTGGTGGCACCGCGGTATGACGACCGGCGATTGATCGCAGTTGCCCGCGAAGTCGAGGCAAGGTTGACATTTATCGCCAAATAGGTTACAAGCCCCAGCATCCGATCCGGCGATGATCACGCTGGAAAGGTGTATCGGGTCGGCGTCGTGGGCCGGGATGCGGTTCCAAGCCGTGATCACGCAAACCATGCGTCCTTCGAAGACCCGGACTGTCTCTGAGCTACTGGAAACGCCGTCCATACGTTCCTGCGACACACGGCAGGACATGGGACGACCATCCCGGATAGCCGTCGGCCGATAACGACGCGAACCCTAACGACGGCCACATGGGACTTTCCGATGGAATACAGGTCGAGCCGGGCTGCACCGTGAGTTACCCGGCCGCTCGCCAGAGCTTCACGGAACACAAAACCCCGCGTCCCGGTGAGGACGCTCCCGACGCCGACCCGATGTTCATCTCGGTTGCGTTGATTTCCCCCGGCGTAATGGCCCGCACTCGCCAGCGGGTATTTTTGTGTGCCCGCGCCGCACGCACAACCCCGTCATCCCAGCGAAGGCTGGGACCGCTGGCCGCGCAAAGCCCAACCCTCGGCAGGGTGTCCCGACGATAGTTGGTCGTAACAGGCCAGCGGTCCCAGCCTTCGCTGGGATGACGGACGACACGCGCATCCTCCCCGCCACGGGGAGGGGGACTTAACCCCTCCCGCGCGATTTCTCATAGGCTATCCATGTCGACAGTCGTTCGGGGAAGTCCGCCGGCATCGGCTCGGGATAGGCGTGGTTGCGCAAGGGGGTGGAGAGGATGCCGGGATACTCCTCGATCGGTACGTAGTAGAGGAAGCCGATCGTCCGCTCGGCGAACTTCCAGCCTGCGTCGGTGTTGCGGTATTTGTCGTCGTAGCGGATGGCGGTGACCATCATTTTGCCACCACGCCACAGTTCCGCATGGCCGATCACGCGGCCGGTCGCTTCCTGCGAGCCGTCGCCGACGAAGTCGATCTGGACGTCGTGCATGAAGTGGTGCCCCGGGCCGAGCACGTCGAAGCGGCCGTCGTACTGCGTCATGATCGCATCGACGCCGGTGGCGTTCATCACCCCGTCCGCCGATTTCAGCACCGCATCGGGCGCGAAGAGGGCGCGGATGCCGTCGATGTCGCGGTCGTCGATGGTGAAGCAGTAGCGGGCGACGAGCTGGCGGATCTGCGATTCCGCTTCCAGCCGGGCGATGCGCTGTTCGAGTGTGGGCATGTCTCTCTCCTCTTTTATCGGGCGTCCTGCAGGATCATGTCGGCGCACTTTTCGCCGATCATGATCGAGGGGGCGTTGGTGTTGCCGGATGGCAGGCTCGGCATGATCGAGGCGTCGGCGACGCGCAGGCCCGCGATGCCGTGGACGCGCAGGCGCGGATCGACCACCGCGTCGGCGCCGACACCCATCCGGCACGAGCCGACCGGATGCAGGTTGGCGATGGCGGCGGCGCGCACGTAAGCCTCGATCTCCGCGTCGCTGCGGGCATCGGCGCCGGGCGAGATCTCGCCCGCATTGTAGGGCGCGAGCGCGGGCTGGGCGGCGACGCCGCGCACCACCTTCACCGCCGCGATCATTGCGTCCACGTCGATGCGATCAGTCAGGAAGTTCTGGCGGATCACCGGGTCGGCCAACGGGTCCGGCCCGCGCAGTCGCACCGTGCCGCTGGCGCGCGGGTTGAGGTGGACCGGGCTCATCGTGAAGCCGGGGAAGGGGTGGGCCTTCATGCCCGCCGCCGTGCGGCTCTGGACGGTCCAGATGTTGGTGTTGACCTGCAGGTTGGGCCGGTCCTGCCGCTCGTCGGTGCGGGTGAAGATGCCCGCATAGATGCCGTTGCTGGCGAGCGGCCCCTTGTTGAACAGGACGTAGTCGATCCCCGCCTTCAGCTTGCGCAAGGGGCTGTTGGCCAGTTCGTTGATGGTGATCGGCCGGGTGCAGCGGAACATCAGCGAGATGTAGAAATGGTCCATCAGGTTGGCGCCGACGCCCGGCAGGTCGAGCACCGGCGCGATGCCGCTTTCGCGCAAGTGCGCGGCGGGGCCGATGCCGGAAAGCTGCAGAAGCTGCGGCGACCCGAAGGCGCCGCCGCAGACCACCACCTCGCGCCGCGCCTTCGCGGTGACCAGGCCCGCTTTGGTGCGGTACTCGATCCCGGTGGCGCGGCCCCCTTCGACGAGCACCCGGGTAGCATGGGCGCCGGTCTCGATCTTCAGGTTGGCCCGCCCCCGCGCCGGGGTGAGGTACGCCTGCGAGGTATTCCAGCGCCGGTTGTTGCGGGTGGTCGTCTGGAAGAAACCGGCGCCTTCCTGCTCCGCGCCGTTGAAGTCCGGGTTGTAGGGAATGCCCGCCTCCTGCGCCGCCTCGACGATGGCGACGGCGATCTCGGAGCGGCCGGGCTGGTCGGACACCGTCAGCGGTCCGCCGACGCCGTGATAGGCGTTGGGGCCGCGCTGCTGGTCCTCGGCCTTGCGGAAGTAGGGCAGGACGTCGGCGAAGCTCCAGCCCTCGCAGCCGCGCTGGCGCCAGTCGTCGTAGTCGCGCGCATTGCCGCGAATGTAGAGCATGCCGTTGATCGAGCTGGTCCCGCCCAGCACCTTGCCGCGCGGCTGGTACATGCGGCGGCCACCGAGTTCGGCCTCGGGCTCGCTCTCGAACATCCAGTTGACCTTGGGATCGGCGAACAGCATCGGGTAGCCCATCGGCGGCCTGATCCAGAACGCCTTGTCCTCCGGCCCGGCCTCCAGCAGCAGCACCGAGTAACGCCCGTTCTCGCTGAGCCGCGCCGCGACGACGCAGCCCGCCGAGCCCGCGCCGCTGACGATGAAGTCGAACTCCTCCATTTACGCCGCCTGCCCCGCAAGGTGTCTGCCCGCGATATAGGCGAAAGTCATGGCCGGCCCGATCGTCGCGCCCGCGCCCGGATAGGCCCCGGCGAAGACGTTGGCCTGATCGTTGCCCACTGCGTAGAGGCCCTGCACCGGCGCACCCTCGCCGTCGAGGACGCGGGCGTGGCGGTCGGTCTTGAGCCCCGCGAACGTGCCGATGATCCCGGCCTCCATGCGGATGGCGTAGTACGGCCCCTTGGTCAGCGGGCCGAGGCAGGTGTTGGGCCGGTGCTCCGGGTCGCCCTGATAGACGTCGTAGACCCGCCCGCCGCGTCCGAACTCGGGGTCCACTCCGGCCTCGGCATTGGCGTTGAAGCTCGCGACCGTGCGTTCCAGCGCGGCGGCGTCGATGCCGCACTGGGCGGCGAGTTCCTGCAGCGTCGCGGCGCGCTTGAGGTAACCGCTGCGCAAGTGCTCGCCATGGGGAATGGGGAAGGGGCGGACCATGCCGATGCCCCATTTCTTCACCGCCGCCGCGTCACCGATCAGCCAGCACCATGCGCTGGCGTCGCCCTCGCTGGCGCGGGTCATCTGGGGGACGAGGTCGTGGTAGGCGCTGGACTCGTCGCCGAAGCGGCGGCCGTCGGGGCGCACGGCGATGAAGCCGGGCTTCTGCCGGTCGATCAGGTGCGGCCAGACGCCGGTGAAGTCCGTCGATCCGGGCAGGACCGAGACCGGCATCCACGGCGCCGCATGGGCGACGTTGCCGTTGAAGACGCCGCCGACGCTCTCGGCCAGGCGGATGCCGTCGCCGGTGTTGCCGGGGTTGGTCGGGTTGCGCTGCTCGCGGTTGTTCGCAGGTGCCGGGAAGGTGGCGGCGCGGCGCTCCGGGTCGTTGGGATAGCCTCCGCAGGCGAGGACGACGCCTCGGCGCGCGGTGATCCGTACGCGGCCCTGCGGGGTATCGATCTCGGCCCCGGTGACGCGCCCGTCGGCGCGGATCAGCCCGGCGACGGGGGAGGAGAGCCAGATCGGCACGTCGAGGTCGAACAGCGTCCGCGCCAGCCGCGCCACCAGTGCCCGTCCGCGCACCACCTGCTGTCCCTCGCCATAGCGCAGCACGTCGGCGAAGTGCCTCGCCAGTTTCTTCGCGACGAAGCCCAGCGCCTTCACCGAGCGGCCCGCCTTCATGAACTGGATCATCTCCACGCCCGAACCCACGGCGAAACCGAGGAACAGCGTCTGCGGCAACTGCTGCTTGAGGTTCTTCAGGTGCGGCCCGAGTTCGCGCGCCTCGTAATCGACGGTGCCGATCGAGCGGACGATGGAGCTATGGTCGCTTTCCGAATGATAGTCGGGATAGTCCATGCCGTAGAACCGGACATGGCTGTTTTCTTCCAGAAAGCGCACCATGCGCGGCGCGGTGTCGAGATAGGCCTCGACCCGGTCGGGCTCGATGTAGTTGCCGGTTTCCTCGACCAGATAGGCGCGGGCGCTCTCGATGTCGTCGCTCTGGCCGGTGGCGCGCTGCATGGCGGGGGAGTGGTGGTTGCCGGGCACCCACAGCACGCCGCCGGAGGTCGCGGTGGTGCCGCCGAAGACGGCTTCCTTCTCCACCACCAGCACCTCCAGCCCGGCGCGCCGCGCGGTGACGGCGGCGGTGAGGCCCGCCGCGCCGGTCCCGGCGATGAGGACGTCGATGGTCCTGTCTCCCATGGTCATGCGTTCACCTTCTCTTTCGCGGCGTTGGCTCCGGCGATGCGGCCGAAGACGACCGCGTTGCCGATCGAGGCGCCGCCCGCCGCGTAGCATTGGCCGAACATGCCGCCGGTCGTCTCCCCGGCGGCGTAGAGGCCCGGCACCGGGCGATCGTCGGCGCCGAGCACGCGGGCTTCGGTGTCGATACGGATGCCGGTGCCCGTCCAGCAGATCACGGCCGGGCGGATATGCGCGGCGTAGAACGGCCCTTGCGCGACCGGCCGCAGCATCGCCGAGGGCTTGAAGTAGTCCTCGTCGTTCCCTATCTGTACCAGCGAATTGTAGCGCTCTGCCGTAGTCGCAAGACGGGCGGCGGGCACGCCGAGTTTCCCGGCAAGGTCCTCCAGCGTCGGCGCGCTGATCAGCGTTCCGGCCTCCACGTGGTCCAGCAGTCGATCCGCCGTCCAGTTGGGGGCAGGGCGGTATTTGGTGGTCTTCGAGGCGAGGCGCGATGCCTCGTCGAACACCGCGAAGCAGTCCCGTCCCGGCTGTTCGTCGAGGACGGCGGCGAGGACCGAATATTCGATCGTTTCGTCGATGAACCGGCGCCCGTCGCGGTTCACCATCATCAGCCAGCCGGGGAGGTAGCTTTCGAGGTCCTTGACGAAGCCCGGAGTGATCAGGAGCAGGCCGCGATTGGCCTTGCTCAACTGCCCCTCCACTTGCGCGGCAAGGCCGAGGCCATCGCCCCGGCAGGTAGGGGCGCCGATATACCAGTGGAGGTCGCCGTAACGCGAGGCATCGGGATAGAGTTGCGCCAGCAGTTCGGGATTGGCGCCGAAGCCGCCGGTGGCGATCACCGTCGCGGCGCTGCGCACCGGCGCGCCGTCGGCGACGATGCCGCAGACCCGGCCGTTCTCGACCAGCAGGGTCTCAACGCGGGTATCGAGGACGGTGTCGATGTTCCTGCCGGACAGGAAGCCTTCGAGGCCCTCGACGATGCCCGCGCCGCCGTCGGTGGCACGGTGGCCGCGCCGGACCTTGTCGACGCCCGAGGCATAGAGGTTGTCCACCGTGAAGCCGATGCCCAGCCCGCGCAGCCACTCGAACGCCTCGGCCGAGCGTTCGCAAAGCGTGCGCACGAGCGCGGGCTCCAGCTTGTACTGGTTGAGCGTCATGTAATAGTGGAACATTGCCTCGGCCGTGTCGTCCTCCAGCCCGGCCTCGCGCTGGAGCGAAGTGCCCGCCGCGTAGAACACGCCGCCGGACAAGGCGCTCGACCCGCCGGTGCGATCGGCGGCCTCGACCATCAGGACACTGGCACCGCTTTCTGCTGCAAGCGCTGCGGCGCTGAGCCCCGCCGCCCCGGTGCCGATGACGATGACGTCGTAATCGAAAGCCTCACTCATCGCCGCTTCACTCCCGCGACGGGCGACACAACGGAAATCCTCTCAGCCATGACCGGCATCGGGCGCCTCTCCATCCATGATTGTCGTTGGGCCGCAGCGCCTCCGCACGAAGGCGGTCACGCTCGCGGCCGATGACCCGAAACATGGCGAGCGAAGGATAATAAGTCTAGCTCAATTGTTGCTATCGGGCCGCACTTTGAACGCGGCCTGTCGCTGAAACCCGCAGGTTTGGCTGGGTTGCAGGCTCTCACGCATCATAAAAAAGCAATCATGATCGACTTTTTTATTGTCACGACGGATCATCCTGCGCATAAAGCCGGGCAGAAAAGAGGTTGGATCACCGCGGCGACGAATCGCCGGGTGTTCCAGGGAACGGGATGAAGACTGGCTCCACTGCGCACTTCGGCAAGGCCGGGGGCTGCGGTCATGCCTTCGATTTTCTAAATAAGTCATCCTTCGCAGCGAAGAGATGAACGGGGAGAAGAGAATGAAGGACCTACCGAACTTTCATCGCGCCTGCCTGCTCGCCGGGCTGATGGCGTCGGCCTCCACGATCGGGCTCGCCAGTCCGGCGATGGGCCAGGATGCTGCCCCTCAGGCAGCGGCAGGCGGCCTTGAGGAAATCGTCGTCACCGCGCGCAAGCGTTCGGAATCGTTGCAGGACATTCCCGTCGCGGTGACCGCCTATTCGCCCGCGCAGATCGCCCGGCAGGACATTTCCAACATCGAGCGCATCGCCGCGACCACGCCGAACCTGACGGTAGGCCGCGCGACGACGGGTTCGGGCGCGCAGATCTCGCTGCGCGGCATCGGCACCCCGGCAAGCGCGCTGGGCATTGAATCCTCTACCGCCGTCATCGTCGACGGCATCTATTACGGCAACGGCCGCATCCTCAACGAAGGCTTCTTCGACCTGGCCCGGATCGAGGTGTTGAAAGGCCCGCAGGCGCTGTTCTTCGGCAAGAACGCCACGGCGGGCGTGATCTCGATCACCACCGCCGACCCCGGCTCCAGCTTCGAGGCATCGACCCGTGTCGGCTACGAGTTCCGGGCCAAACGGCCCTACATCGAACAGATGGTCTCAGCACCGCTGACCGACACTCTGGGCATCCGCGTGGCCCTGCGCGCATCAAAGATGTACGGCGGCTATTCGAAGAATTACGCGACGCCCGTGACCTTCAACGTCACCGACAGTGCCGGCGGTCCGGTCCAGACCCTGACTGCCCCTGCCGCTGACCGCAATTCGCCCAAGGAAGAGGAATACGTCGGCCGCGTCACCCTGAAGTGGGAGCCGACGGACCGCTTGACCAACACCTTCAAGGCGTCGGGCAGCTACAACACGACAAACGACGGCGCTTGGAACAACATCGTGTTCTCCTGCGCCAACGGCTACAGCACGCTCCAGCCCGACGTGAAGTGCAAGCGCGACTGGAAGTTCTATCACAACCAGATGCCGACCGAGGTGGCGAAGGACTTCCCCTTCGCGCGTGACGACGGTGAACTGTATACGAAGTACCGCTCGTTCCAGGCGACCAACAACCTGCAGTACGAACTGGACAACGTCACCCTGACGTCGGCCACCAACTATCAGTACCAGAACAACCGCTGGCTGACCGACAGCGACTATCAGCAGCGCACCACGCAGATCTACGTCGGTTCGCGCGAGCTCTGGAAGGCGTTCTCCGAGGAAGTCCGCGCCCAGACCACCTTCGACAGCCCGATCAACCTGATGTTCGGCGTACTGTACCAGAAAACCCGCCTGGATGCCGACCAGTACGTCTATTCCGGCAATGCCCGCGTCAGCACCGCGCCTGCGGACATGCAGTACGTGGCCTTCGGCAAGGATTCCTGGACCAAGGGCGAAACGGTATCACCGTTCGGGCAGGTCGTCTGGAAGGTCGTTCCCGAGATCGAACTGACCGCCGGCATGCGCTACACGCATGAGACGAAGGACAGCTTCTTCGTACATCCGTTCATCCGCCCCGGGCAGATCTACAAGGTCAACGACCCGATCTACACGAAGCAGAAGTTCACCAACTGGAGCCCGGAAGTCACCGCTTCGTACAAGCCGGCACCCAACGTCAACATCTACGCCGGTTTCAAGACGGGGTACAAGTCGGGCGGCTTCTCGAACGAAAGCTCCTATACGCTGGCCTCGATCCCCGCCGACCTCGACTTCGAGCCGGAGAAGGCAAAAGGCTTCGAGGGCGGGGTGAAGACCACGCTGCTCAACAACCAGCTGCGCTTCGACGTGGCGCTCTATACGTATGAATACACTAACCTGCAGGTGGACTTCTTCGAGGCGCAGACGTTCCGCTACATCACCACCAATGCGGGCTCGGCACGTACCAAGGGCGTGGAGATCTCGACCGAGTGGGCGCCGCACGCGGTGCCGGGCCTGACCATGCGCGGCGCACTGAACTACAACAAGGCGCGCTACGTCGATTTTATCGCTCCGTGCGTTACCGGCCAGACCCCTGCGCAGGGCTGCAACACCACCGCCACCAGTCCCTACGGCGGCCTTTACGTGCAGGACCTGAGCGGCAAGCCTACGGCGAACGCGCCGCGCTGGACGGCCGCGCTCGGCACCAGCTACGAGGCCGACCTGAGCCCCGATCTGTCACTGACGCTATCCGCGGACGCCCGCTATTCGAGCCGCTACAACGCCTCTCCTTTCGCCAACCCGATCGCGACCCAGCCCAAGTACGTAAACCTCGACGCATCGGTCACGCTCAGCTCCAAGGCGGGCTGGGACCTGGCGGTCATCGGCAAGAACCTGACCAACCAGTTCGTCATCTCCGGGGCTCTGGATTCGCCGGGCACAGGTTCGGGAACGGGCACTGCGGCGGGGCGCCTCGGCGACCAGCGCGGCTACGCCAATATCCCGCGCACGGTGCAGGTGCAGGTCACCTACCACTACTGACAGGCAGCAATTGCCCGGTTGTCCTCCCGGTCTGCAGGACACCCATCCTCTCCTGGCCGGTGCGCGATCCTCCAATCACGCACCGGCTTTTTGTAACTGGGCAGAGGGTAGGCCGGTTCAGGAAAGCCTGATCGGCTCGGCCAGCAGTCGGCGATAGGCCTTGAGGCTCAGCCACAGGCTTGCGCAGCTGAGCAGCGCCGCGACGGAGCAGACGATGCCGAGCGAATCCCCGACGCGCAGTTCGTCGCGAAAGACCTTGTCGGTCAGGAACGCGACGCTCACCGGCGCGATGCCAAGGCCCATCAGCGTCACCAGCACGATATAGAGCGACGTCGCGAGCCCGCGCATCCGGTTGGGCGTGACCACCTGCAGGGCGGTCGCGGCCATGGCGGTGGGGATCGAATAGCAGAAGCTGATGATGCCTCCGATGGCGAGCACCATCTCGTACCCGCTGCGCAGCATCAGCGCCACGCAGCAGGCGAGCACGGCAACGGCGCTGATCACGCCGAGGCGCATGTCGGCATCGCCATAGCCCGCGCTTCGCAGCCAATTCCCGAAGCTTGGTCCGGCAAGCACGCCAAGCGATCCGCCGACCAGCGTGACCAGCCCGTAAGTCATGCCGACTTGTCCGATCGTCACACCGTATTGCCGGATGGCGACCGTCGGAAGCCAGGCGGGGAAGGCGTAGATCGGGATGATCGCCAGCGCCATGCCGACATAGAACCACCCGTAGAAGCCACGGTTGCTCCACAGCACCGACAGCGTCGCTCCCAGCGGCAGGGGTGGCGGAGCTTCGACGTGGTCGCGATCGGAGAGCCCGCGGGGCGGCTCGCGCATGGTGACGACCAGCGCGATGCACACGAGGCCGAGCGTGCTCACGAGCAGGAATGTCACCTGCCAGGGTGCCATCGCCGCCAGGACGGGCACGCCGCCAAAGTCGGTCGCGGCGGCCCAGTCCATGACCAGCCCGCCCAACAGCAGGGCCATGCCGCTGCCGATGTACGGCCCCATGTTGTAGATGCTCAGCGCGCGGGCGAGGCGCCTTTCGTCGAACAGGTCGCTGAGCAGCGACCATGAGGACGGGGTCAACCCGGCCTCGGCGGCGCCGACTCCGGAGCGCGCGGCGAAGAGTGCGGTGAAACTGCGGGCAAAGCCGCAGGCGGCGGTGAACAGGCTCCACACCGCCACGCAGCCGAGCAGGATGCGCCGCCGCCCGGAGGTATCGACCCAGCGTCCGAACACAGGGCTCATCAGCAAGTAGGCGATCGAGAATGCCGCACCCTGCAGCACGCTGATCTCAAGGTCGCTCAGGCCGAAGTCCGCTTTGATCGGCTGCACCAGCAGGTTCAGCACCTGCCGGTCGATGAAGCCGACGCTGAAGGTCGTGGTGAGAGCGAAGAGGGCGAACCAGGGCGACCGGCGCAGGTTCACGCGATGGCCTTGTCCAGCACGGACAGGTGTGCCGGGTCCAGCCGGAGCGTCGTGCCCGCGACGAGATCCGCGAGTTGCCCGGGCCGCGAGACGCTGGCGATCGGGGCGCTAACCCCCGGCTGGGCAAGCATCCATGCGATCGCGACGGCGACCATCGAGCCGCCGGTTTCGCGCGACACCTGTTCCATGGCGGCGATCAGGCGCGGCACTTCGGGGCGCTCGAAGGTCGGGCGCAGATAGACTTCGCGGGGGTGGCCGGCGATGTCGTCGACGCTGCGGTACTTGCCGGTCAGCAGGCCATTGGCAAGCGCATAGAAGGGCACGACGCCAAGCCCTTCGCGCAAGGTGATGGCCTGCAGCGGGCCTTCGTAGGTATCGCGCTCGAGCAGGTTGTAGCGCGGTTCGATCACCGCGAAACGATGCCAGCCGTTCGCGTCGCTGATCGCCAGTGCCGCATCGAGCCGGTCGGGCTCATAGTTGGAGGCGCCGAGTACACGCACCTTTCCGGCCTTCACCAGTCCGTCGAAGGCTTCGAGGGATTCCTCCAGCGGCGTTTCGGCATCGTCGCGATGGGCGAAGTAGATGTCTATCCGGTCGGTGCCGAGGCGCTGCAGCGATTCCTCGACCGCCCCGACGATGCGCGAGGCGGAAAGGCCCTTGCCGCCCGTACCGGGGAGGAGCCCGACCTTGGTGGCGATCAGCACTGCATCGCGTTTTCCGCTTTGGCGCAGCCACTCGCCGATCAGCGTCTCGGACTCTCCGCCGGCATTGCCCGGAACCCAGGCGGAATAGACGTCCGCGGTGTCGATCAGCGCGCCGCCCGCATCGACGAAGGCGTCGAGGATGGCAAAGCCTTCCTCACGACCCGCGGTCCAGCCGAAGACGTTGCCGCCGAGCATCAGCGGTGCGGCGGCGAGGCCGGTGCGGCCAAGCGGGCGTGGTGTCATTGCAGGTCTCCCGGAAAGTCAGAGGTGGCGGATGGGATCGCGGCCGTCCCAACCTTGCGCGGCGGCTTTCACTCGCCCGTGAATGTCGCGCATGACCGGGACCATGTCGATGAGTTCGATGATCGGCCCGGGCGCTCCGGCAGGCGGCTGCATGTAGGCGAAACGGGTGCGCTGCGAGGCGCCTTCAGTGGCGACCGTCAGCCCGGCATCGAGCGCCGCCTGTCGCTGGGCATCGAAGTCCTCGCTCGCCATGCCGATATGGTGCAAGCCGCGCTGACCTTCCGCCAGGAAATCGCGATAGGTCGATGGCGCGGGGCCGGGGACGATAAGCTCGATCTGCATCGCGCCGCTGTGGGCAAGGGCGACCTGCGAGATGATCGCGGTGTCCTGTGCCTCCTCGCCGCCGTGGCGCAGCCACACGAATTCGGGCGGGGGCATGACGAAGAACGGGCCTATGCCCAGAGTGTCCGTCCAGTATGTGATCGCCGGCTCCAGCGCCTCGACCAGATAGCCCGCCTGCATGGCTTCGCCGTAGAACCTGCTCATGTCCCTCTCGCTGCCGTCGTTGCGACCGGCGTTCTTGTCGGGCGATAAAAACAAGCAGTCAAGACTGCATATTTGTTTCCTCGCACGGAGGGCTGGCGGCATGTTTTTTCGATGACATGAGTCACATATTATCAATTATATGACATGAAAACCTGCCGGAAATTCTGATTGTAATGGTTATGGACGTGATTGCAGATCGAGCTTGCTGATCTTCACATTGTTATCATAAAACAATCACAAATGAATCAAATGTGGAGAGAGACGATGCGCCTCGAAGGCAAGGTCACCGTGATTACCGGCGCGGCAAGCGGACTTGGCGAAGCGACCGCGCGTCGGTTCGCGCGCGAAGGTGCCGTTCTGGTGCTGGGGGATATCAGGGAGGCTGCGGGCAAGGCACTGGCGGAGGAACTGGGAGCTGCCTTCGCCTCCTGCGACGTCACGCGCGAGGAGGACGTCGCGGCACTCGTCGATCAGGCGACGGCACGGCACGGACGGCTCGACTGCATGATCAACAATGCCGGGCAACTCGGCGCCGTGGGCAGGGTAGAGGATATCGACACGGCCGGATGGCGCGATACCATGGCGGTGCTGCTCGACAGTGTGTTCTACGGCATGAAGCACGCCGCGCGGGTGATGCGGCCGTCAGGAAGCGGGGTGATCCTCTCGACTTCGAGCGCGGCCGGTCTCGCGCCCTTGGGGCCTCATGCCTATACGGCGGCCAAGCATGCGGTGGTCGGGCTGACACGCTCCGTCGCGGCGGAACTGGCGGCCGACGGCATCCGGGTCAATGCGGTGGCACCCGGCAACGTGCCGACCCGCATGACCGAACTTGCCTATGGCGATGCGGAGGCGATGCGAAAGGCGGCAGAGGCGCGCAATCCCCTGCGCCGCGTGGTCGAGGCGGACGAGATCGCAGGGGCCTTCGCCTATCTCGCCAGCGAGGATGGCCTCAACGTGACCGGGCAGGTGCTTGCGGTCGACGCCGGCCTGGTCGATTGTCGGCTGGGCGCGGACTATTATGCCCGCACGCCGACGTACTTCTCCGCCGAGGGAGACCGCGGTCCGGCCTGATCAGCCCTTCGGCCGCAGGGTGTGGATCTTGTCTTCCAGCATCTTGAGCAGCGCGGGCACCATCGCTTCGTCGAGCGCGCCGGTCATGACGCCCGTTGCCATGCCCTCGATAAGCGTCTGGGACAGGGCCATGGCCTGTGCGAACTGCTCGGGCGCGGACTGCCATTCGGGAAAGAGGGCAATCGCTTCGGAATTGAAGCGTTCGCGGTACTCGACCTGGAGCGGACGCATAATCTGGGCGAGGTCGGCATCGGTGCGCGCCGCCATCGCCAACTCGTGAAAGGCGACGAAGGCGGGCCTCTGGACCTGCTTCCAATAGGCGGTCACCATCGTCGCCGGTTCGTGCTCGGTGATTTCCGAGGAGCGGCGGAAAGCGCGCAGTCGTCTCTCGTGCAGTTCGACGATGGTGGCGCGGATCAGCGTGGCGCTGTTCTCGAAATGATGCAGCATCGCCCCGCGCGACAGCCCGGCCTCGACCGCGACGAGGGGCGTCGTGGTGCCGGAATAGCCCACTTTCACGAGGCACTGGATCGTCGCTTCGATCAGGCGTCCCCGGGTTTGCGCGCTCTTTAGTGACTGGCGGGTGGGAGTGCCTTCGCTCGCCTTGCCTTTCGGGGCGCCGCCGGGGGTGCGAGTGGGGGCGCGTTCGGGACGCTTGCGGGCGGGACTGACGGCCAAACTGGGGGTTCCGTGTGCAATTGCGAAAAGGTTGCACTCCTCCTGCCTTGTCCGGGAGGGATCGGGCAACAGGAAAGATGCGCCATCGCATGCAATTTCCTGGCGGCCCGTTCCGACATGGTAGCGTAGCATGACAGTCGTAAGCGCTTCGCCGATCCATCTTCGGGGGCGCATCCATGGTCCGACTACTGCCTGTCCTTCTCCTCCTCGCTTCCACGGCCTCGCTTGCGGATACCCTGCCGGAAGGGCCGAAGGCGACCGCGCCCGTGGCCCTTCGGATGGCGGCGCCGGAGGCGCATCAGGGCGCGGCGTCGGATGGCGAATACGTCTATGCGATCGACAACGACCGGATCGGCAAATACCGCCTCTCCAATGGCGAGAAGGTCGACCAGTGGCAGGGGGAGCGCCGGCTGTTCCCGCACATGAACAGCTGCACGATGGTCGGGACGAAGCTCTACTGCGCGGCGTCGAACTACCCCGCAGTGCCCCAGACCAGCGCCGTCGAAATCTTCGACACCCGCCCGCTGCGCCATTCCGGCACCGTCAGCCTCGGCTTCGGTCCGGGATCGCTGACCGTCATCGACCGGCACGCGGGCAAGTGGTGGGCGGTCTTCGCGAACTACGAAGGCAAGGGTGGCGAGCCGGGCCGCGACTATCGCTATACCGTGCTCGCGCGGATGGACGAGCAGTTCCGCATCGAGCAGACCTGGGCCTTCCCGGAGGAAGTCCTCGCGCGCATGGCTCCCAAGAGCTGCTCCGGCCTCAGCTGGGGCGCGGACGGGCTGATCTATGCTACCGGCCACGACCGGCCCGAACTCTACGCGCTGCGCCTGCCGGAAGCGGGTTCGCGCCTTGAACTGGTGGAGACGTTCGCCATCGCAACGCCGGGGCAGGCGATCGATTGGGACCCCAGGGCGCGCCGCCGCCTCTGGTCGATCGCCCGTGACCGCAGCGAGATGGTCGCCAGCGACATTCCCGAGGTTGCGGCCAAGCGCTGAGGCTTCTTCGCCAGTCGATCACTCGCCCGATCGTCGCGGGACAAGGGCGGTGGCCCGCGATCATCCTCGCAACCGATGATCATCCAGCCCATTCAGGAAGCCGTCGTCAGCACGTTCGACATCGAACGCCTCGCGGCGCCCTTGACGCAAGTGTGCGGCTACGACCGCGTAGACCTGCCCGATGCCCCGGCCGCGCAGTTCGCGGCCTGGCACGTTCCCGCCGAATGCACCCGGATCGAGCAGGCGCTGTTCGTGCCGCGTGATACGGTGAACGGTCGCGGCGCTCTGAGGCTGGTACGGTTTCACGGGGCAGACCAGAAGGTCATGCGCTCCAGCCAGCGAACCTGGGACACCGGGGGCATTTTCGACGTCGATATGTTCTCGGCCGACGTCGATGCGGTCTATCGCGGGCTGCAGCGTCATGGCTGGACGGCTTTCGGAGAGCCGGTGGATTACAGCGAGGCGCACTTCTCGGTCCGGCAGGTCGTGGCGATCGGGCCGGACGGTCTCAACCTCGCGGTGATCCAGCGCTATTCGCCTGAAGTGCCGGGCCTCGATCCTTCGGGCAGGCTCTCGCCCGTGTTCAATTCGACGCAGATGGTGGCGGACATCGAAGGCGCCATCGCCTTCTACGTGGACGTGCTCGGCTGGCACAAGGATCTCGATTTCGTGGTCGAGGGCGTGGCCGAACCGGGCGCCGACGTGCTCGGCCTGCCGCTGCCCGCCGCAGTCGGGGCGGAGCGCCGGGTGGTGATCTTCAACCCGCCCGGGCCGTCGGTGGGCGGCGTGGAACTGATCCACAATGCCGCGATGCATGGCCGCCGCTGCGACGCGGACTGCGCCGCGCCCAACGCCGGCATCCTGTGCCTGCGCTTCGAGGTGGAGGACGCCCGCGCCTATGCCGCCGCGATCGCAGGCCGGGGCGGAGTGCTCTACGCCGAGCCCTCAGCGATCGAGATCGCGCCTTACGGAAGCGTCACGCAGTTCGCGGTGCGCTCGCCCGAGGGCGCGATCGTCGAGTTCTTCAGCACCGGCGGCTGATCGTCAGCGGTTCGGGAATGCCTGTACCAGAGCGTCGTACTGCGCCTTGCTGATCTCGATCATCGATCCGTGGCGCAGGCCCGCGGGCATTTCGTAGCGGTTCCACTCCGGTACGCCCGAGTTGCCCGAGACCTGGAACCACGGCCCCGACAGGCGCGGCGCTTTCGACAGGCCGTAGCTCGTGCCGGCGTACTGTTCATAGTACATCAGCCAGTCCTCGCCGTTCGGCGCGCGGATGACGGTGGGCGCCTCGCGGAAGTTGGGGCTGATCGGCGGGCCGGGCTGCGGGTAGGGACCGAGCAGGTCCTTGGCGCAGGAGATGCGGACGGTCTTGCCGGTCGTCCAGTTGTAGCTGGGATAGCGCTCGTCCTTGATGACCGCGCAGTAACCGCTGCCGTCGGCCTCGGGCTGGATGAAGGTGTCGATCGTTGCCATGTCCCAGTCGAACAGACGGCGCGGCGCTTTGTCGAAGCGCTTGAGATCGGGTGAGAGGACATAGAGCGTGCGCTGGCTGGCCCAGTAGCGCTCCGGGTCTTCGGGCACGCCGGGGACGGTGGCGGTGTGCCAGGTCAGCATGAACTTGCCCGAAGACTTGTCGAAGAACAGCTTGGGCGCGCCGATCCGCTGCATCGCATGCGGCAGGCCGGGGATGTTCGAGAGGTCCGGCTTGTAGGTGCCGTATGGCTTCCATGTGACCAGATCGTCCGAGACCCAGAAGCGGATATAGGGATCGTCATCGCTCTTGTTGCCGACGAGGTAGTAGCGCCCGTCAGCCCCGCGCGCGATCGAGGCGTGGCCGTGGTAATCCTCGGAAACCGGCTTGCCGCCATTGATCTGGTGCCAGTGCAGCCCGTCGCGGCTGACCGAATAATAGAGCACGCCGTAGCGCTCCCTGGTCATGTGCGCGAAGAGATAGGCCTTGTCCGGCGCGACGTAAGGCGTCTCCGGAGCGCCCGGCACGACCTCGCCCTGCACAGGCTGCGCCTGCCCTGATTGGCCCTGTGCGTCTGCTGGAACACCAGAAAAACTGAATGCCGCCGCCGTTGCGGCAAGCGCCATCGTGCGCACAAGGCGCGATCTGCCCCGAACCAAGTTCCTTCTCCCATGATTTTTGCTGCGGCGGATCAGACCGCCTGCGGCCTGCATTGTCAAGATTGATATTATAAATACGTGCTCCTATGCGTGTCCCCATGAACAGGCCCGCATCCTGGCGATTCGGGTCGATGCCGCTGCGGCGCGCCCATCGGATGAGCGCAAGGCGCAAGCAGGACAGGGGAGACGAGATGGGACTGGCGACGATCGACATCACCGTGGTCGTGATCTACGCGATCGGCATATTCGGCCTTGCGCAATGGGTCAGCCGCGACAAGGCGGGGGCTGGGCCGAAGAACTCGACCGACTACTTCCTCGCCTCGAAGAACCTGCCGTGGTGGGCCATCGGCGCCTCGCTGATCGCGGCGAACATCTCGGCCGAGCAGATCGTCGGCATGTCCGGGTCGGGCTATGCGATCGGCCTTGCCATCGCCTCCTACGAATGGATGGCGGCGGCGACGCTGCTGATCGTCGGGAAGTTCTTCCTGCCGATCTTCCTGCGCAACGAGATCTACACGATGCCGCAGTTCCTGGAACGGCGCTACGGCCCCGGCATCCGTTCGCTGATGGCGGTGTTCTGGCTGGTGCTTTACGTCTTCGTGAACCTGACGAGCATCATCTGGCTCGGTTCGGTCGCGGTGACCAAGGTGGCGGGCGTCGATCAGGACGTGGCGCTGATCGGTCTCGGCGTCTTCGCGCTGCTGTATCAGTTGCGCGGCGGGCTCAAGGCGGTGGCACTGACCGACATCGTGCAGGTCACGCTGCTGGTGATGGGCGGGCTCATCATCGCGGTCTTGACGCTGGGCGAGATCGGCGCGGGACAAGGTATCGTTGCGGGCTTCTCCACGCTGATGGAGCGCGCGCCCGATCATTTCGAGATGATCCTCGAGCCCACCAACCCGCATTACGTCGATCTGCCGGGCCTTTCGGTGCTGATCGGCGGCATGTGGATCGCGAACCTGTCGTACTGGGGCTTCAACCAGTACATCATCCAGCGCGCGCTGGCCGCCAAGTCGATCGACGAGGCGCAGAAGGGTATGCTCTTCGCCTCTTTCCTCAAGCTGATCATGCCGATCATCATCGTGCTGCCGGGCATCGCCGCGGTCATCCTCGCGCCTGACCTCGCCAAGCCTGACGAGGCCTACCCGACGATGATGCGCCTGCTGCCGCCGGGTCTGCTGGGCCTCGTCTTCGCGGCGCTGGTGGCGGCGATCATCGCCTCCACCGCGTCCAAGATCAACTCGATCGCGACGATCTTCACGCTCGACGTCTGGGCCAAGTTCCGCAAGTCCGACGGCGGCCAGGCGGACGAACGCAAGCTTGTCCTCGTCGGCCGGATCGCGGCGGCGGTGGCCATCGTCATCGCCATCCTGACCGCCAGGCCGCTCGTCGGATCGAGCGAGCAGGCGTTCCAGTTCATCCAGGAATTCACCGGCTTCTTCACCCCGGGGATCACCGTGATCTTCCTCCTCGGCCTGTTCTGGCGCCGCGCCAACGAGCCGGGCGCGATCACTGCCGCGATTGCATCGGTGGCGCTATCGTGGGGCTTCAAGGTCATGGCGCCGGGTATTCCGTTCATGGATCGCATGGGCCTGGTCTTCCTCGCGGCACTGGCGCTGGCGGTAGTCGTCTCGCTGGCCACCCCGGCGCGGCCCGACAAGGATACGATCTCGACGGGAGACGTGCGTTATGCGACGTCCACGGGGTTCAATGCAGGAGCGATTGCAGTGGTTCTGGTGCTTTGCGTGCTTTACGCGGTGTTCTGGTGAGCGGGCCTTTCATCGCCGTCGATTGGGGCACGACCAACCGCCGCGCCTACGTCATCGAGGGGGGCAAGGTCGTCGCCACCGAGCGCGACGAGCAGGGCATCCTCTCGGTTCCGGTGGGCGGATTCCCGGCCGCCGTCGCGGCCCTGCGCGAGCGGCACGGCGGCTTGCCGATGCTGCTGGCGGGGATGGTGGGCTCCAACCGGGGTTGGCATGACGCGGGCTACGTCGCCGCGCCTGCCGGTATCGGGGAGCTTGCCGACAAGCTGGTTTCCCCCGTCGATGGCGTCGCCATCGTTCCCGGCGTCTGCCGCGACAGGAATGGCCGTCAGGACGTGATGCGCGGTGAGGAAGTGCAGCTTCTCGGAGCCGTTGCCGCAGGGCTCGCGCCTGCCGACGCGCTGCTGTGCCAGCCGGGCACCCATGCGAAATGGGCGGTCATGCGCGGCGGCGCGCTGGCCGACTTCACCACCGCCATGACCGGCGAGATGTTCGCCATGCTCAAGGCCCACTCGCTCATCGGCAGCGAAATGACCGGCGAAGTCGACGCTGACGAGGAATTCCGGAAGGGCGTCGAGGCCAGCGCCGACGGTGACCTGCTCGCCGCGTTGTTCGGCGTGCGCGCGGCTTCGGTACTCGGCGCGCGCGCTCCCGGCGCGGCGGCGGCCTATGTGAGCGGCCTGCTGCTCGGCACCGACTGCCGTGCCCGCATCGAGTCGGGCCAGACCGTCCACCTGCTCGCCGACGGGCTGCTCGCGCGGCTCTACTCGGCCGCCATCTCCATCGCCGGGGGAGAGGCGGTCGTCGTCGACAGCCACGCCTCCTTCGTCGCCGGTATCACCCGTATCTGGGATAGGAAATCATGATCGACCTTGCCACCGCGCTTGCCCAGCTTCCCCTCGTCGCGATCCTGCGCGGCATCCGCTCCGACGAGATCGAGGCGGCCGCCGACGTTCTGGTCGAGGCGGGCTTCCGCCTGATCGAAGTGCCGCTCAACTCGCCCGATCCGCTCGTCACCATCGAGAAGCTGGCGCGGCGGGTGGGCGACCACGCCATCGTCGGCGCGGGCACCGTGCTGACGGTCGGGCAGGTTGCCGAGGTGCAGGATGCGGGCGGCGCCATGATCGTCTCGCCCAACACCGACCTTGCCGTGATCGCCGAAAGCGCGCGGCGGGGTCTCGTCTCGCTGCCGGGCTACTTCACGCCGAGCGAGGCGTTCGCGGCCCTTGCTGCGGGTGCCAGCGGCCTCAAGCTGTTCCCCGCCGAGGCGGCGAGCCCCGCCGTGGTCAAGGCCCAGCGCGCGGTGCTGCCGAAGGACGTGCCCTTGCTGGCGGTCGGCGGCATTTCGCCGACCAACATGGAACCGTGGCGCAAGGCGGGTGCGGATGGCTTCGGGCTTGGCTCGGCGCTCTACAAGGTGGGCATGAGCACCGCCGAGATCGCCGGAAACGCCAAGGCCTTCGCGCAGGCATGGGCGGAGATGGAGGGGCGCGCGTGATCCGCACGCTCGCATCCCTGACGCTCGCGGCGCTGCTGGCGGGCTGTGCCACGCCGCAGGCTGCGCCGCCGACGCTGACAGGGACTTTGGCGAACCCGTTGCTGGCGAGCGGTCCGGACCCGTGGATCGTCCACCACGGCAAGACCTTCTACTTCCTCGGCACCAAGGGCGACCGCATCGCCATCCGCCAGACCGGCGACCTCGCCAGGCTGGCCGAGGCGCCCGAGCACACGATCTGGACGCCGCCCGCCAAGGGGGCGAACGCGGAAGGCATCTGGGCGCCCGAACTCCACCGCATCGACGGCAAGTGGTACGTATATTACACCGCCGCGCAGGACGGGCATAACGACGATGCGCATCGCGGCGTCTTCGTGCTGGAGAACGCCAGCGCCGACCCCCTCAGGGGTGAATGGATCGACCGGGGCCGCGTCAACACGGCGATGACCGGGCTCGACGGCACCGTGTTCGAGCATGGCGGCAAGCGCTGGTTCGTCTACTCGGCCTACGACGGCCCGGACAGCGTGCTCGCCATTGCGCCGATGACGAACCCGTGGACCCTCGGCCCCGGCGAAACCGTGATCGCGCGGCCCGACCTCGCGTTCGAGCGACAGGGCGGGCGCCAGATCCTCGAAGGGCCGGAATTCCTTGCCGGGCCGAAGGGCGACCTGTTCCTCTCCTATTCCGCCAGTGCCTGCTGGTCGGACGACTATGCGCTGGGACTGCTTCATGCGAAGCCGGGCAGCAATCCGCTGAATCCGGCAAGCTGGACCAAGTCGCCGCGCCCGGTGCTGGCCAAGGCGCCGCAGAACGACGTCTACGCGACCGGGCACAACGGCTTCTTCACGACCGATGGCGGGCGCAGGACGTGGATCGTCTACCATGCCAACGACGGCGCCGACCGCAAGTGCACCGAAGCCCGCTCGCCGCGCGTGCAGGCGATGGAGTGGAGCGCCGATGGCACACCGGTCTTCCCGGTCCCCTCGCGTGCGGGCGAGCCGGTTCTCGCCCCGCAGCCCTGAGGGTCAGGCGGTCTCCAGCAACGGCGCGCGTTGGTAGAAGGCGAGATCTTCCATCTCGTAGGCCGCCGGGGTCTGAGCCGTGCGCGCATCGTGGAGCCGCTTCCAGTGCGCGAAGAGGCCCATGATGTGCGGCGGGTCGCCATGAATCTCGGTGAACCCGCCGTTCAGCGCGCGGGTATCGAAGTAGGCCGCGTTGACCTCGTCCGCCCATAGCTCCGTGGCCAGCGGATAGCCCATGTCGATCCAGCGCTGCCGCTCGCCCGCGAAATCGGAAACGAGGTAGGCGATGTGGTGAAAGCCTTCCTCGCCTTTCGCGAACATGTCGCGGTAGATCGAGGGCTTGTCGTCGTGCTGCTCGATGAACTGGATCATCGTGTCGCCGAGATAGCCGAAGGCGTAGGAAACATCCGCTTCCTCGGTGGTGCCCCGATAGGTGAACTCGTCGCAGTGGTGGTGGCGGACCATGCAGAACGGCCCGGCGCCGAAGGCGTCGGACCACTTCTGCGCGGCCTCGTCGATGCTGTTCACGAACCAGGCCTGCTGGAACAATGCGCGCTTCATGGCCTCTCCTCTTTCCCGTGGCGCCGTTGACCGGCTGCCACAGGGTCGAGGAGTCCCCGCCCGGCCGCAACCGGGCAAAGGAAGAGGTTACGCCTTAGAACAGACCTGGCACCTCGCGTTGCGGAGTGCTGGGCCGCGCCGGGGCGAGGATGTCCCGCTTTTCGGAGGTGTCGGCCGTCACCGCCATGCGTGACATGCTCTGGCCGGCCATGGGCGTGCAGCTCTGTCCCGACAGGAAGCCCAGCGCCACGCGGGTCGAATCCTCGCGCGGGTCACCCATGTCGTAGCTGATGTCGTCATTGCTGGTGCAGGTGCTCTTCATCCGATCGGCCAGCCCGTTGAAGTAGTCACCTTCGCCCGCGCTGTTCTGGACCTTGATCGCCACGATGCGCAGGCGGTCGTCGCACGAGGGGCGGTCGATCGCGATCTGACCCACCGGCTTGCCGTAGGTATTCGCGCCGATCAGCGCGACATCGGCGTTGAGGTAGGGCAGGAAGCTGTTGATGACCAGCTCGCTGGCCGAGGCGGTGCCACCCGAGGTGATGAAGGCGATCTTCGTCTGCGCCACGGATTCCGGCTGCGCGGTGAAATAGGCCGTGGAGTTCTCCGCCGACTTTTCTGGACGGAAGACGGTGCGGGAGAAGACATCCGATGCAGCGCGGTTCGCGCCCATCAGGTTGCCCATCAGGTCGGCCACGGCAAGCAGCCCGCCGCCGTTATAGCGCAGGTCCACCACCAGCTGCGTCACGCCTGCGGCACGGAAGGCGGCGAAGGCGGTGCGCAGCTGCGGCTCGGCGGTCGAGATGAACGTGCGCAGGTTCAGGTAACCGACCTTGCGCCCGCCCTGGTCGATGATCTTGTAGCCGTAGGCACTGGAAACCGGCTGCAGTTCAAAGTCGCGCTTGGCGACGGTGACGTTGCGGGTGCCGTTTGCGTCGCTGATCTGGAGCACGCGGGTGACGCCCGCCTCGTCCGGGCCGAGCGCATCGGCGACGGCATTGACGCCGCCCGTCGCCCAGAGCGATTGCACGGTCTGCAGGTTGCCCGAACTGGTGCCGACAGCAAGGATCTCGGTCCCGCGCCGCATACCCGCGGTCGCGCCCGGCCCGGTTTCGAACGCCTCGATCACGAACAGGCGGCGAGCGGCGGAGTTGACGCCGAGGCGGACGCCGAGCCCGGCCGAGGAGCCCTGCTCGTAATAGGCGTTCTCTTCGGCGATCGAGGTGCGATAGGTGAAGAACCGGTCCCAGTTCTGGGCTCGGGCATTGGCGGTCAGCGAATCGATGTAGTCGTCAAGCGTGGTATAGGCTGCGGGATTGGAGTTCGCGGGCAGCGTCTCGGGAAAGAGATACCATTCGCGCAGCTGTGCTTCCGCCCAGTCCTGCCGTTCGCGCAGCGAGCATCCGGCCACCGGCGTGGGTGTCGAAGTGGGGGCAGGGGTCGGCGTCGGCGTCGGGGTGGAACTGCCCCCGCTTCCGCCGCTTCCGCCGCCACCACATGAAGTCACCAGCAGAGCCAGCACGCACGCGCATGCCGTCCACGTCTTGTTCGATCGCACCAGTAGTCCCCCGTTTCAATGATGCGGCAGTCGCAGCCGCGTCTCGAAGCGGGATGACCCGACACCAAACCAGCATCGTCATTGCGAGCGAAGCGAAGCAACCCAGGGCGGTGCTATGTCGCCCTGGGTTGCTTCGCTTCCCTCGCAAAGTCGA
>NZ_JBMDIO010000020.1:0-92435 GCF_057808725.1 Novosphingobium sp. FG90 | reverse complement strand
ACGTCAGCGCCAAACCCGATACCCTCGGTGAGTCAGATTCCACAGGTTTTGGTATTACCGCAGACGACGACGCGCAGGACGTCGACGATATCCTGCGCAATGCCGACATGGCGCTCTATGCCTCCAAGAAGAGCGGCCGCAACTGCGCCACCGCCTTCGACCTCGCCATGGCGCAGGAACGCTCGATTGACCGCGCGCTGGAAAAGGACCTCGAATACGCCTTCGAGCGCGACCAGCTGCGCATGGTCTATCAGCCAATTCACTCGGTCGTCGACGACGCGCGCGAGGTCGAGGCGCTGGTGCGCTGGCGCCATCCCGAACTCGGCGACGTGTCGCCCTCCAGCTTCATCCCCGCCGCCGAGCGCAGCGGGCTGATGGTGCGGCTCGGCGAATGGATCATCGAGCGCGCGCTGGCCGACTTCGCACAGTGGCCCGAGATGCTCCTCAGCATCAACCTGTCGCCGCTGCAGTTGCAGCACGAAGGGTTCAGCGGCTTCCTCCTCGACGCCTGCCGCCGCAACGGCATCGTCCCGCAGCGCCTTTTCCTGGAAGTGACCGAATCGCTCTCGATCGAGCGCAACACGCGGGCACTGCTGACGCTGAACCTGCTGCGCACCCTTGGATTCCGCATCGCGCTCGACGATTTCGGCACCGGCTATTCGTCGCTATCGATGGTCAAGAGCTTCAAGTTCGACCGCATGAAGCTGGACCGCAGCCTCGTGATGGATCTCGGGCAGGACCCGGCCTCGGTGGCAGTGCTGGAAGCGGCAGTGACGATGGCCCGCCACGTCGGCGCCGAAGTGGTAGCTGAAGGGATCAGCGAGGCGCATCTCATCGGCGCGACCAAGTCGGCCGGATGCACGCACCTTCAGGGCTATTACTACAGCAAGCCGATCGAGGCAGCCGAAGTCCTTGGCTACTTCGCGAATGCCGAGGACGATCTCGCGCAAGTAGCGTGAGTGGAGAGCGGCATCCCCGTCAGGCGCGCGTGAAGCGCCAGCGGTCGGCGTCGCTCTCTTCGGCATCGAAGCGGTAGCCGTCGGTGTCGAAACCGCGCATCGCATCGACGTCGGTGATGTGGTGCTCGCACATCCAGCGCGCCATCATGCCGCGCGCGCGCTTGGCGTTGAAGCTGATGAAGCGGGGACCGTTGGGGCCGGGTTCGCGGAACTCGACCTCGATCACCCGGATGCCGGAAAGGCGACCGGAGACGGCGGCGAAATATTCCTGGCTGGCAAGGTTGAGCACGACGCCCGATCCTTCCTCCGCCACCTGTTCGCGCAGCAGCGCGGCGATGCGGTCGCCCCACCAGTCGGTCAGGCTCTTGTGCCGCGGAGCCCAGCGAGTGCCCATCTCCAGCCGGTAAGGCTTGATCGTGTCGAGCGGGCGCAGCAGCCCGTAGAGGCCCGAGAGCATGCGCAAGTGATCCTGCGCGAAGGTCACGCCCGGCTCGTCCAGCGTATGCGCCTCGAACCCGGTGTAGACGTCCCCGGCGAAGGCGAACAGCGCCTGCCGCTCGGGCAGTTCGGCGAAGTCCCGGAAGCGATCGGCGTTCAGCTTCGCCAGGCGCGGCGAGATGTGCATCAGCTCGGAAAGGCGCTTCTGCGTGAGGTTCGCGGCCGAGCGCGCAAGGCTGGTCGCTTCTTCCACGAAATGCGGAGTCGAAACGGAGAGCGGCGGGAGCTCACGCTCGAAATCGAGCGTCTTGGCGGGAGATAGCAGGGCAATCATCGGCGCGTGCGGTAGCGAGCGCGAACGGGTGCGTCAAATGGCGCTCGGCCGATGTCCCTCAGCTGGAAGCGCCCGCAAGCGGGCTGCGCGCGATGCGACGACGCTTTTCGCCGATCTCCTGCTTTGCCTTCTCGATCAGCTGGAGTTCGGTGACGGCCAGAAGATCCTCCGAAACCCGCATGAGATGAGCGCGCATCGCGGCCCGCGCCTGCTCCGCATCACGCTGGAGCAAGGCGTCATAGACGCGGCGATGTTCATCGGGACGCGGGTTGATACCCACCCGGCGGGCTTGCTCGAACATATGGCGGCATAGCGGCGATTGCTCGCGCAAATCCCACAAGTGCTCGACCGTCTGGGCCACCAGTGAGCTTTGCGTGCCCTCCGCGATCGCCATGTGGAACTGGCGGTCTAGCGCCAGTTCCTCCGCCGTCGCGGGATCGAGCGCTTCCATCCGTTCGAGAATTTCACCGACCCGCGCCACTTCCTCGTCGGACATGACCGTCGCCGCCAGCGCGGCCGCCTCCCCCTCGAACATGATCCGCGCCTCGATCAGTTCAAAGGCGCCGACGTTGAGTTCGGCAGGCATGCGGTCGGCAGGCATGTTTTCGGTCACGTAGACCCCCGAACCGTGACGCACTTCCACCAGTTCACGGATCTCCAGCGCGATCATCGCCTCACGAATGGTGGGGCGGCTGACCTGGAACTTCTCGGCAAGGTCACGCTCCGCAGGCAGACGGCTTCCGGCCGGGTATTGCCCGCTCCTGACACCCTGTTCGATTTCCTGCGCTACGCGCTGGTATAGTTTCAAGCGTTCCGCCATGAATCCTGAATGTCACAAGCGGCAGGCGCTCGCAAGTTATCTTACCACTTCGCAAGTGCGGCATAGGGCGCCGCTGCATCGGCTGCCGGGATGGCCCCGCGCCGCATGACGTTCCATCCAGCCAGGCGATGCCCCGCGATAGCCGCCTGCGGCACCGGCGCGCCCTGCATCCGGGCGGCGAGGTAGCCGCCGTTGAATGCGTCGCCCGCACCGCTGGTATCGACCGGGCTGAGGGTGCTGGGTACGGGGCAGGCAGTCCCGTCAGGCAGCAGGCAGCCTTGGGCGCCAAGTTTGACCACCACCTCCCCGCAGCCCAGGCGTTGCCAGTGCGCGGCGACTGCCTCTGGTGATCCCGCGCCGTCCAGCAGCGCCTCGTCCTCGAACGTGGGCAAGCCGATATCAGCAAAGGCAATGGCCTTGTCCCGCATCCGCGCTGCTGCCTCGGCGGATTCCCACAGGCGCGGACGGTAATTGCCGTCAAAGGCGACCACGCCGCCACGATCGCGAACACGCCCTGCCAGCCGGAGCAGATCCTGACGCCCCTGCGGCGGCAGGATCGCCAGCGAAATGAGCGAAAAGCACAAGAGGTCAGCCGTTTCGGCGACATCCATCGCGGCGTCCACCGCTTCCAGCTCGAACAGCGCCCGCGCCGCGCTCGCCTCGCGCCAGTACGTGAAACTGCGCTCGCCGGCATGATCGGTCGTAATCGCATAGAGACCGACCTGCCGCGTGGGATGCGTCAGCACCAGCCCGCAGTCGATCCCCTCGCCTGCCCATGCCGTGCGCAAGCCCTTGCTGAACGCATCCGCACCCAGCGCCGTCATGTAGGCGACGTCATTCCCGGCCCGGCGGAGGTGGATAGCAGTGTTCAGCGTATCCCCGCCGAACCCCACGCTCCACGATCCTTCGGAACCGGACAACTCCACCATCGCCTCGCCGAGACAGACGATCCTTGCCACGATACTTCGCCTTACCAGTTCCACATGGTGCCGTCTTCCAACCGTGCGACCGGCAGGTAGGCAGGCTTGTAGGGATACTTCGCGGCCAGTTCCTCGTCGATATCCACGCCGTGTCCCGGGGCTTCGCCGCAGAACAGTTCGCCCGCCTCAAAGTGGTAGTCGTGCGGGAAGACCGCATCGGTCTCCTCCGTGTGGCGCATGTACTCTTGGATACCGAAGTTCGGGACCCAGGTGTCGAAGTGCAGCGCCGTACCCATGGTCACCGGCGAAAGGTCGGTGGCACCATGGCTGCCGGTGCGGATCTGGTAGAGCGCGGCAAGGTCGGCGATGCGACGCAGGTGCGTCACGCCGCCGGCGCTGACGATCGTGCAGCGGATGTAGTCGATCAGCTGGTTCTGGATCAGGTCCTTGGCGTCCCAGATCGTGTTGAAGATTTCGCCCACCGCCAGCGGGGTGACGGTGTGCTGACGGATCAGCTTGAACGCCTCCTGATTCTCGGCCGGGGTCACGTCCTCCAGCCAGAACAGCTGGTAGGGCTCCAGCATCTTGCCGAGATTGGCCGCTTCCTGCGGGGTGTAACGGTGATGGCCGTCATGCAGCAGGTGATGATCGAAGCCGTAGGTCGCGCGCAGCTTGTCGAACAGCTTGGGCACGTAGTTCAGGGCCTTGCGCGTGTCCCATCCGGTGACAGAGGGGAGCGAGGCATCGGCGGGTTCGTAGAACAGCTTGCCACGACCGACGCCGTAGGCGTCCTTGATCCCCGGCACGCCGGTCTGCGCGCGGATCGCCTTGTATCCGAGATCGATGTACTGACCCACTGCATCGACCGTCTCGGCGATGTCGCTGCCGTTCGCGTGACCATAGACCATCACGCCGTCGCGGCTGCGGCCACCGAGCAGCTGATAGAGCGGCATGTTCGCCATCTTGGCCTTGATGTCCCACAGGGCGACGTCGACTGCGGCGATCGCGCGCATCGTCACAGGGCCGCGACGCCAGTAGGCCCCACGATAAAGGTACTGCCAGATATCCTCGATCCGGCGCGGGTCCATGCCGACGATGCAGGGGATGACGTGATCTTCGAGATACGCGACGACGGCCTTCTCGCGCCCGTTCATCGTCGCATCACCGATGCCGTAGACACCCTGATCGGTCATGATCTTGAGCGTCACGAAATTGCGACCGGGGCAGGTCACGATGACCTTGGCCGAAGTGATCTTCACTGGTGATCTCCCTTGAGAGTCGGACGAACCCATGCCCGTACTGACTCGCCTTGCTGCCTCTTCATATTGGCCTTACCTCATTGATGCAATACATCAGATGACTCTGAAGTGCACAGGACCTCCCAAAAAAGACCGGGCAGCCCCATAGGGGGCCGCCCGGCAAAGTCCTGCCGTCAGGGCAGGGTGGGAGAGATCGTCAGGGAGCCGGCTTCACCCAAGGGTCGGCGCCGACGCGCGTGGCCCCATCCACCGCGAAGTCCATCATCTGCCCGCCCGGCCCCGTGTAGCCCGGCCACTGCGGTACGGTCTGGCCATTCGGATTGCCGGTCTTCACGAAGTTGGCGATGTAGGTCGCGATGGTACGGCCCATCTCCTGATCGGCGGGCCGCGTCTTCGCTCCGTACTTGATGTCCACCGTATCGAGGAAATAGGGCAGGTCGTCGGCATGGATGGCGCCGTCGCTCTTGGGCGTGACGGCGGCGTCGGATACGTAGGAAAAGCGGTAGTACCACGTCGGCACGCCCGTCCCGGCAATGGTGTCGGCAAGGTCGCGCGCCCCCCTGATCATCATGCCGTCCCTGCCGCCAAGATCGCCGCTGGTCGCGCCGATGATGGTCGGAACCCTGGCGAACCGGCCCGCCTTGTAGGCCGCCGCCACGTCCGTGGCGACGTCGCCCAGCGGAAACGGCGATGAGAACGTGCGCGGCCCGCCGGTCAGTACCGTGCCGAGCTTGATGTCGCCCGTCACGTTTCGGGCCGGGATCGCGCGCAGCTTGGCCAGCACTTGCGGGTCGTTGGCGGCGACACCCTCCGCCTTGCCGAAGGCGAGCCCGATCGCCTCGGCATCCTTGAGCGTCGAAACCTTGATCGCCGATCCGCTGCCGCCCGACATGACGACTGCCCGCTGGAACAGGTCCTTGCCCTGGGTCGCCGGCGCGGTCACGAGGTTATGGACCGACATGCCGCCCGCGCTCTCGCCCATGATGGTGATGTTCTGCGGATCGCCGCCGAAGGCCGCGACGTTGCGCCTGATCCACTCCATCGCCGCGATCTGGTCCATGAACCCATAATTGGCGAGGCGCCCACCATCCTCCTTCGCCCTGGTCAGCGCCGGATGCGCGAATGTTCCGAAACGGCCCAGCCGATAGTTGAAGCTGACAACCATGACGCCCTGCTGCGCGATGCGCGTGCCGGTGTAGATCAGCCGGGAGGCGGACCCGTTCACGAAGCCGCCGCCATAGATCCACACCAGCACCGGCAGCTTCGTCGCTTCCCCCGAAGGACGCCAGACATTTGCGTAGAGGCAATCCTCCGACGGCGCCGACCCCGGCGGCAACGGCACCGCGTTGTAGTTCTGCATGCAGTCATGGCCATAGGCCGCGCCGTCGCGAACGCCCTCCCACTTCGCGGCGGGCTGCGGCGCGCGCCAGCGCAAGTCGCCCACCGGCGGCGCCGCGAAGGGGATACCCTTGAACGCGGTCACGCCATCGGCATCGACGCCTGATACCGTGCCCTGCTCGACAGTGACCTGCGGCGGCGGCACGTCCTCGGCCTGAGCCACGGATGCGAGAGCCGCAAATGCCAGTGCCGTGCAGCCCAGCGTGATCGTCAACGTGCGCATTGTCATCTCCCGGTTGCGCGAATGCTCAGGATGCGGGTTTGAATTCGAGGGACATGCCCGTTGCCTTGTTGGGCTGGAAGCCCTTCCACAAGGTCGCCGCCGGAGTGCCGGGGCTGTAGCCGGAATAACGCCCTCCCGGGGCTTCCGGCCATTTGCCATCGTTGGAATCCACCACCAGCCCATCCATGTAGGCCGCCTTGGCTTCGTCACCCTTGACCATGCGATCGAGGAAGGCGGTGATGAAGTGCGCCTGCACCGCCAGCAGCCGATCCTTGCGCCAGACCGCATCCTCGAACCACTCGAAGTCCCATAACCTGGCGAGAGCTTCGGGCGGGGCACCGGTCAGGGCGATGCTGTGTCCGGCTTCGCGAAAGGTCAGGAGGTAGCGCGAGGCATGAGCCTGGCCATCGAACAGGCTGCGCACCCCGGGCTGGTAGCCGACCGCCTTGTCCTGGCTGCCGACGATGTAGAGCGTGGGCGCGGTGATCGCCGCCACGCCGGGCGCGGCCCAGAGGCTGAGCGCGGGCGATCCGCCGGCCGGAGCGATGGCGACCACCGCCTTGAGGTTGGGCACCTTGAGCGCATCCGCCCGAGCACCCCCCTTGACGTAAGGCGCCAGAATGCCCCGCGTCCGGCTGGACATGGCCGGATCGAGCGGGGCGCCGGCTGCAGTAAGTACGCCGTAACCGCCCATGGAATAGCCGACGAGCGCGGTACGGCTGACGTCAGCGGCGGCGAAGACGCCCTCCCCCCGCCTTGCCATGCGTGCTGCCTCCGCTGCAACGAAGACGATGTCGAGCGGGCGGCGTGACAGAGGCCCTGCCCGCGCTGCATCAGTGCGAATGCTGATCGCGGGATCATGGAATGCGGGCGCGGCAACGAGATAACCCTTGCTGGCGAGGTTCTCGCCCAGCCACGCCAGCACCTCGGGGCTGTTGCTGTAGCCATGCGCCAGGATCACCAGCGGAAAGCGGCCCTTGGCCGGCGCGGCGTTCGTGGACGCTATGCCCGGCACGGTAAAGACGACGTCCTTGCCGTCTTCGTCCGGGAGCGGCGCATGATAGGTCGTGGCGGGACCGGCCGCGGCGGCCGGATACCACAAGCGGACAGTCAGGTGGCGGTCGATCTTCGCGGGGCTGTCATCACCCTGAAGCGGATCGAACTGGCCCGGCTGCACCAGCTCGATGGTCCCGGTGCCGACCGGCAGGCGGCCGAGCGCTGCCAGTTCCGGTGCATCGGGGCCAGGAATGGTGGGAGAGCCGGGCACCTGCCCGGCGGCGATCGCCAGAGGCGCGACGGCGACAAGCGTCAGGGGCAGCAACAGCGCGCGAAGCATCGTCATCTCCCTTGCAGAAAGTCGGGGGTGCGGGCCTTGCGCTGCCCGCACCCCCGAAAGAAATCGGGGGCGACCAGCGCCCCCGACCCTCTTCAGAAATTCAGGTTGAACCGGACCCCGCCGTAACGGCGGAAGTCACGCGGGAGGATCGCGTTGGCGGCGGGACTGTTTCCGAAGAAGTTCGCGCGGTTGATAATGGTGGCGTAATACTGCTGGTCGAACACGTTGTTGACGAAGGCCACCACTTCCCAGGCCCTGTCCTCGGCGCGAACGCCCAGGCCCAGGTTGACGATGTGGAAGGCATCCATCTGGATCGCCGGGTCATTGGCGTGGGTCGCGCTCTGGTACTGCCAACTCACTTGCGCGACGCCGCGCAGGCTGTCGGTCAGGGCAGGCGTGAAGTCCGCGCTGGCCTGCAGGTTCCAGGTGGGCGAAGTCAGGCGCTCGCCGGTCAGGCTCTGGCGAGCCGGCGAACCGGTACAGCCCTGCGCGGCAGTCTGACCGATATAGCAGGGCGCGCCCTCGAACTCGGTGTACTTGGCATCGAGGTAGGTGCCTGCCGCGCTCAACGTCAGGTCCTGTGCCGGCCGCAGGAAGACCTCGGTTTCGATGCCTCGGGTACGCAGGCCGCCAACGTTGGTCAGGCGGAAGAACTGCGTGATGCCGTCCGTCTCGATCGACTGTGCCTGCAGGTTCTTGTAGTTCGTGTTGAACAGCGTGACGTTGAGCGTCACGGCGCGGTCAAGGAACTGGCTGCGCAGGCCCAGTTCCCAGTCCTTCGAGGTCTCGGGCTTGATCGCTCCCGCAGCCGCGCGGGTTGCGTTGAAGCCGGTCGAAAGATCGTAGGTCTGGCCCTTGTAGCCGGTCGCGAAAGTGCCGAACATGCTGATGTCAGGCGTGAATTCGTAGCGCAGGCTGGCCTTGTAGGTGTCGGCGGTGTCGCTGGCGCTGCCCGACCAGTAGCCGTTGCCGTTGTAGATGTCGTTGAAGGTGTACGACACCTTTTCGTTCTGCAGGCGCGCGCCGCCGGTCAGTGTCAGGCCCTGAACCGGTTCCCAGTCCGCCTGCACGAAGCCTGCGATCTGGCGCTGCTTGGCGGTGGCAAACCACTGCGCCAGCGAGAACTCAGGCCCGCGATAGAACGGACGATTGAAGCGGGTGTCGGCGAAGTAGACGCCCACGGTGTAGCGGAACTTGTCCGTAGCGGGCGACTGGAGGCGCACTTCCTGCGTCACCATCTCGGAGTTGAAGGTGCCGCGCTCGATATTGTTGCCGCCAACCGGTGCAACGGTCTGGTCCTGGTCGACGAAGTCGTGGAGCGTGAAGCGGTCGTAGGACGTGATCGAGGTCAGCGTCATGTCGCCGATGCCGAACTCGCCGCGCAGGTAGCCGCCGTAGCCGTGGTAATCGGTGCCCGAATCGACGTTGTCGACGACCTGCTGGTTGTCGGGCGAGACGGTGATGCCCGGCAACACGACATCGGCGGTGTAGCCCGGCGTATTACGGTACAGCGCGCCGCTTGCGAGGTTGATGAACGGCATGCCCGAGTGGGTTTCGCCGTCGTTGTAGTTGGCCGCCAGGGTGATGGCGACGTCGCTGCCGGGTTCCCACTTCAGCTTGCCGCGGAAGCTGGAGGCCTTGCGGCTGTTGACGTCCTTGTTGAGCGTGATGTTGCGGACGTTGCCGTCCCACCACGAATAGCTGCCCGAGACGATGAAGCCGAGCGTATCGGTGAGCGGGCCGGAAACGCTGAAGCTGCTGGCGACTTCGTCATCGCTGGTCACCTTGCCGTTGACGCGCATTTCCAGCTTGTCGGAGGGGCCACGAGTGATGAGGTTGATGAGACCGGCCGAGGCGGCCTTTCCGTAGAGCGTGCTCTGCGGGCCGCGCAGCACTTCGAGGCGCTCCACGTCGGGCAGGTCGGTGAAGGCGCGCGCCTGGAAGGCCAGAGGCACTTCGTCGATCAGCACCGCGACGCTGGGCTCGACGCCGATGCCGAATGCATACGTGCCGACGCCGCGCAGCGAGATGTTGGCGCTCTGCGGCTGCTGCGCCGGGTTGATACGCAGCGAGGGAGCGACCTTGTAGAGATCCTGAAAGCCGCTGACACCGGCCGCCTGCAGCTTGGTGGGTGCAACGACCGAGACGGCGAGCGGAACATCCTGGACGCTTTCAGCGCGCTTGTTGGCGGTTACGATGATGTCGCCGCCATAATTGTCCGCCGCGCCCGCCTGAGCGGGCGCAGGGGCCGGAACCGCGTCCTGAGCCATCGCCGGCACGGCGAACGCGCTGGCGCCCGCGATGATCGAGGTTGCACAGAGGTGATGCCAAAGTCTCATCTATTATTCTCCTCCCCTTCGTCCAGCGAAGGTCATCCCAGCAGTGGCTTTATCAGCCTGTCCCAAGTCGATTATCAACTGACCTTACCAATAGCAATGGAATGTTTTGCCCTGTTTGCCGAATTTATCGTGCCATGAAGCGCATGAAGGTGCACACGCAGTCAAACGCCCCCGAAGCAAAGGCATCGGGGGCGCTAAAAATGGCTTAAATCGGGCTATTTCAGGCGCTTTATTCTACGATAGACCGACCGCAGGAGCGCCAACTTGACCGGTCAGGCCACCGTTACCCGAACCCCGGACCGCCTCCCATGTTCCACGGTAGTCGTCGCGTGCCCTTCGACCACCAGCTTGCGTGATTCGCCGACCGGCAGCAGCAGCGTGATCGCGCCATCTCCGAAGACGCCGCTACCCGAGCGCGTTACGGTTACGATCACCTCATCGGAAGTGGTCCTGCAAGTTCCGCTCCAGATATCGGCGTCGCCATAACCCTCGCCATCATCCTCGTGGAACGACCACGCGGCGCATTCGCCGCGCGTCGGCGGGAACAGCCACAGGCCGCGCTCGAACGCGCCGGGGCGCGCACCGCCCGGAGCAAGATCGACCGGGATCGCACTGCCTGCGCGGGCGAGCACGCTCGGCAGGCCCTCGAGCGGAGCCGGAAGGGTGACGACCTGCCCGCCTGCATGAACGGCGCCCGTCCACGGGTCGATCCAGTCGGCGGCGGCAGGCAAGGTCGTGCCGACACTCTCCACGCCGGGCTCGCATGCGAGCACGACGAGCAGGTCACGCCCCATAAGGTGTGCATCATCGTCCGTCCACGCGGCTGCATCCTCGGGGAAATCGAGCCACAACGGGCGCGATACCGGCTCGTAATCCCGATGATAGCGCCACAACAGGTCCGAGAGGTACGGGATCAGCGTCTGGCGCAGCGCCATCAGGCGGCGCATCGCGGGAAGCTGCTCCGGGTACATCCAGGGTTCGTTGACGCTGGCATCGTCGTTCCAGCTGTGGATCGAGAAGCGCGGCATCAGCACGCCCGCCTGCACCCAGCGCAGGAACAGTTCCGGCTCCGGCTTGCGGCCCGCGAACCCGCCCACGTCGTGCCCGCTGTTGGACACGCCCGAAAGCGCCAGCCCCAACCCCATCTTGGCATTGTAGCGGATGGTCTTCCAGTCGGTACGGTTGTCGCCGGTCCACGTCTGCGCATAGCGATGGAGCCCCGCCATGCCGCTCCGCGTGACCACGTAGGGACGGCGCACCGCGTCATGCTCCACCTGAGCCCGGCGCGAGGCCCGCATCATCAGCAGCGACTGCAAGGGCCGCGCCTCGGCAGCCGGGCGCGGCGAGCCGAAGAAATCGAACAGCGCCCGCCGGTCCCACACGCCATATTCGTTGTTGTCGTTCCAGGTCGAGCGGATGCCGTAGTCGAGCAGCGCCGCCTTCACCTGCGCCCGCCACCAGGCCGCGCCTTCGGGCCTGGTAAGGTCGATGAAGGAGCCGAGTTCGTCCCAGAACTGCACTTCGATCGGCGTGCCATCGGCGTCGGCGACCAGCAGCCCGGCCTCGGCCAGTTCGGCGAAGCGCGGATGGTCGCGCAGGAACGCGGGCTTGATGTTGGGCACCAGTTCGATCCCCGCCGCGCGGTAGCTCTCGACGAAGGCGGCGGGATCGGGGAACTTGTCGCGGTTCCAGTTGAAGACGTAACGCTTCGGCCCGATCGAGGTGTAGCCCGAGGACAAGTGGAACGAGGTGCAGCCGATATCGTGCTCCTCCAGCTTGTCCACGAACTCCTGCATCCGCGCCTGCGCATCGGGGGCGTCGGTGTAGGTCATCGTCGAGCCGGAATAGCCCAAAGCCCAGCGCGGCATCAGCGCCGGACGCCCCGTCAGCCAGGTAAACCGCCGCGTCACCGCCAGCGCATCCGGCCCGGCGATCATGTAGAGGTCAAGGTCACCGCTCTCCGCCACGACGGAGCGATAGTGGCCGTGGTAGTTGTCCAGTTCCTCGCCGAGATCGACGGTGACGTCGGCCATGATGTCGTAGAACGCACCGTGGCAGACGTTCTGCGCATCGGCGACGAGCAGGTAGGGGATCGTCTTGTAGAGCGGGTCCGAACTCTGCGCGTCATAGCCCATCGGATCGAGGTTGGTCATGCGCAGACGCCGCCCTGCCCGGTCCATGCCGCCCGAACGCTCGCCGAGGCCGTAGTAGCGCTCTCCCGCCGGACGCGCGACGTAGTGCGCCACGCGGCCATCCCACCAGCCGAAGTCGTAGCTCTGGGTCGGGCGGTCGGCCATCATCAGCTGCCAGCCGTCGCCTGCGCGCTGCTCCCAGCGGCAGTGGAAGCCGTCGAGGCGGATCGTCAGGCGAATGCGCGCGGTCTCGATCACCAGCATGCCGTCGGCGTCGTCGAGGCGGTAGTCGGGGCAGGCGAAGCCCTCCACGCTCATACGGTCACGGCCGGGTTCGGCGACGTCCTCGGCGCCGGGCGCGACGGCCCAGCTCGGCGGCCCCTTCACGCTGCCTTCGGGCAGGAGAAGCAGGCGCACGACGTCCTCCTCCAGCACGAAGACATGCGCGACGGCGGCGGTGTCGCTGCGCAGGGTGACGCGGCCGGCATAGCGCTCGGCGACGTGGAACAGCGGCGGGCGGGAGAGGGTCGCTTGACGCATGAACTTACTCCGAAACGGCGGAGCGCAGGCGGCCGATCATGGCGATCAGCACGGCCGCGCCGAGAAGGTCGAAAACCGAAAGGCAGGCAAACAGCGGGGCATAGCCGACACTGTCGGCCAGTTGCCCGATCAGCAGCGAGAACAGCAGGCCGCCAAGCCAGCCCGCCTGTCCAACGAAGCCGTTGGCGGTGCCCACTTCCTCGGGCGAGAAGACGTCGGCGCTCAGCGTGTTGATCAGCACCGAGATGATCTGGTGCGCGAAACCACCGACGCAGAACAGTGCGATCGCGGTGTAGGGATCGGCGGCAAGGCCGATGCAGCCCGGCGCGATCATCAGCACGGCGGCAAGGCTGATCGCCGTGACGCGCGAGGGGATCAGGCTCATGCCGAAGCGCTTCATGAAGAACGGCGAGAGATAACCGCCCAGCACGCCGCCGAGGTCCGCCGCGAGGAACGGCAGCCACGCGAACAGCGCTATCTGCTTGATGTCCATGCCGCGCTCATGCGCCAGATAGAGCGGAATCCAGAAGCTGAAGGTCTGCCACGCGGGCTCCGCAAGAAAGCGCGGAATCGCGATCGACCAGAAGCGCGGGCTGGATACGATCTCCTTCGCCGAGGCCCGGCGGGCGGGCGCGACCGGGCGGTCGTGCTCGATATAGGCGCGCTCTTCCGGGGTGATCGCCCAGTGCTTCTGTGGCGAGCGATAGAGGCGATACCAGCCATAGGCCCAGAACAGCCCGACCCCGCCAGTGACGAGGAAGGCGGCGCGCCAGTCGGCGGCGAGCGAGACGGCGATGACCAGCGGCGGCGCGATCAGCGCGCCCAGCGAGGTGCCCGCATTGAACCAGCCGGTCGCGACCGAGCGTTCCTTCGCAGGGAACCATTCGGCGATGGCCTTCATCCCTGAGGGGATCGCGGCGGCCTCGCTCATGCCCAGAAGCCCGCGGAAAAAGGCGAGCCCCATCCAGCCGCCCGCGAAGGCGTGGGCCATGTTGGCGAGTGACCATGCGGCGGCGAAGAGCGCGAAACCGACCTGCAGGCCCACCCGGTCGACGATCCAGCCGCAGACCGGCTGCATCACCGTGTAGGCCAACTGGAAGGCGCCGACGATGTAGCTGTACTGCTGCGTCGAGATATGCAGCACGCTCGTCAGTTCGGGAGCCAGCGCGCCCAGCGAATTGCGGGCGAGGTAGTTCAGGATCGTGCCGACACAGATCAGCGCGACGATCCACCAGCGCAAGTGACGCACGGTTCTCACCGCCCCGCTCCCTTGGCCCGCGTCCGGATTCCGACCGCCTTCATGCTCTGTCTCCCAAGATTCTTATCGTTGATTAGTCGCGGAAAACCGCCATGTCCAGAGAGGTCTTACCATTCTGGACAAGCCAAATTACGGCCATTCCGCAAGGTGCTCATCGAGCGCGGATTCGACCGATTTGTCGAGTTTCAGGCCGAGTTTGGAGCGCCGGAACAGCACGTCGCGGCCGGTGCGTGCCCATTCGTGGCGGGCCAGATAATCGACCTCGGCGGCATAGAGATCGCCGCCGAAATGGTGGCCGAGTCCCGCCACGTCGCGAGCATCTCCGAGCAGGGTGGCGACGCGGGTGCCGTAAGCGCGGGCGAGGCGGCGCAGGAGGGGGGCGGGGAGGTTCGGGCGTTCGGCGATCAGGGTCGCGACGAAGCGTTCGAAGTCCGCCTCGGGCATGTCGCCGCCGGGCAGCGTGGCGCCGGCGGTCCAGGCGCCGGATTTGGGGGAGAGGAGCGGCGCGAGCTTCTCCATCGCGTGCTCGGCAAGCTTGCGATAAGTGGTGATCTTGCCGCCGAAGATGTTGAGCATCGGCGCGCGGCCGTCCTCCGCATCGAGGTCAAGCACATAGTCGCGGGTCACCGCCGAAGCGCTGCTGGCGCGGTCGTCGTAGAGCGGGCGGATGCCGGCGTAGCTCCAGACGAGGTCGCTTTCGCTCACCGGGCGGGTGAAGTAGCAGGCCACGGTGTCGAGGAGGTAGCGGGTCTCGCCTTCCGAGATCGCGGCGGCGCCGGGGGCCTCGTTCCAGGCTTCGTCGGTGGTGCCGATGAGGGTGAATTCGCCCTGGTAGGGGATCGCGAAAACTACCCGTTTGTCAGGGTTCTGCAGCAGGAAGGCGTGCTCGCCTTCGTAAAGGCGGGGCACGACGATGTGGCTGCCCTTGATCAGCCTGACGCCGCGATCGCTGCGGCCATCGGGGACGCGGGCGATCACGTCGGCGACCCACGGACCGGCGGCATTCACGAGAGCGCGGGCGCGGACGTTATGCCTCCCTTGCGCGTCGGAAATCATCGCGGTCCAGAGGCCGTCGGAGCGCTCGGCCGAGACCAGCCGGGTGCGGGTGCGAATCTGTGCGCCGCGTGCCTGGGCGTCCATCGCGTTGAGGACGACGAGGCGGCTGTCTTCTACCCAGCAGTCCGAATAGACGAAGGATTTTGCGCCGGATTTCAAACCGTTACCTCGCGGATCGTGGTCCAGCTTGGCGATCGTGCGGGTGGCGGGGAGGACCTTGCGGCCGCCGAGGTGATCGTAAAGGAACAGGCCCAGCCGCACCAGCCAGGCGGGGCGCGGGCTGTTGACTTGCGGCAGCACGAAGGACAGCGGCCAGATGATGTGCGGAGCCATGGACAGCAGCCGCTCGCGCTCGATCAGGGCCTCGCGGACCAGCCGGAATTCGCCGTATTCGAGGTAACGCAGGCCGCCGTGGATCAACTTGGTGCTGGCCGAGGAGGTGTGCTGCGCAAGGTCCTCCTGCTCCACCAGAAGCACCGAAAGTCCGCGCCCGGCGGCGTCCCGGGCGATGCCCGCGCCGTTGATACCGCCGCCGACGACCAGTAGATCGTAAGTGCACTCAAGGGCACCCAACGGCACACAAGCGGTATCCAGCGGCACGGAACTGTCCGAAGAAGGCATCAGGCATCCTCTTTCACGGGCCATCACCCCGTTCGGGCGATTGACGTCGTGCTCTATATGAGTAGTAGATTGGCCTTACCAGAAGAAAAATATCTGCCCGAAGTCAACTGACCTCAATGCCGCGTGGAGAGATGTCCAGTGCCAGCCGATTCCTACGTCCTCGCCATCGACCAGGGCACGACCTCGACTCGCAGCATCGTCTTCGATGCACAGGGGCGCCCCCTCGCCACCGCGCAGCGCGAATTCGCCCAGCACTATCCCGAGGACGGCTGGGTCGAACATGATCCCGAGGACATCTGGCGCGACGTGGTCGCCACCGTCGGCGAGGCGATCGCCGAAGCGGGCATCACCGCCGCCGACCTCGCCGCCATCGGCATCACCAACCAGCGCGAGACGGTGGTGGTGTGGGACCGCGCCACCGGAGAGCCGATCCACCGCGCGATCGTCTGGCAGGATCGCCGCACCGCGCGCACTTGCGCGGCCCTGCGCGAAGCCGGTCACGAGGCCATGGTGCGCGCGCGGACCGGCCTGCTGCTCGATCCATACTTCTCCGGAACCAAGGTCGCCTGGATCCTTGACGCGGTGGACGGCGCGCGCGAGCGGGCCGAGCGCGGCGAACTGGCCTTCGGAACGATCGACAGCTTCCTGCTCTGGCGCCTGACCGGCGGCGCCGTCCACGCCACCGACGTCACCAACGCCGGTCGCACCCTGCTCTACGACATTCATGCGCAGTGCTGGGACGCGGACCTCTGCACGCTGCTGCGCGTCCCCATGGCGATGCTGCCGCAAGTGGAGGACAGCAGCCACGTCTTCGGCGAGACGCTGCCGGAACTGTTCGGCGCCCCGGTCACACTGGCGGGCATCGCCGGGGATCAGCAGGCGGCGCTGGTCGGGCAGGCGTGCTTCGCACCCGGCACCGTCAAGTCGACCTACGGCACCGGCTGCTTCGTGCTGCTCAACACCGGCGAGACGGCGGTGACGTCGGAGCACGGCATGCTGACCACGCCCGCCTACCGCATCGGCGGGCGCATGACTTACGCGCTGGAGGGATCGATCTTCGCCGCGGGCGCAGCGGTGAAGTGGCTGCGCGACGGCATCGGCATCATCACCCACGCGCGCCAGACCGATGACATGGCGACGCGCATCGCCGACAACCACGGCGTCTACATGGTCCCCGCCTTCGTCGGCCTCGGGGCGCCGCACTGGGACCCGGAGGCGCGCGGCACGATCGTCGGGCTGACCTTCGACACCGAACCTGCCCACCTCGCCCGCGCCGCGCTGGAGGCGGTCGCGTACCAGACGCTCGACCTGATCGAGGCGATGATCGCCGACAGCGGAACCCTGCCTTCTGCCATCCGTGTGGACGGCGGCATGGCGGGCAATGCGTGGCTGTGCCAGTTCCTCGCCGACGTGCTACGCATTCCGGTAGAGCGGCCCGCGCATCTGGAGACGACGGCGCTGGGCGCGGCCTTCCTTGCCGGGCTGGCGGTCGGCGTCTGGCCCGATACCGACGCCATCGCCTCGGCCGGGCGCGAGAAGACGTGCTACCAGCCTTCGATGCCGGACGACCTGCGCGACCGTCTGCTGACGGGATGGCGGCGGGCGCTGGCCGCCGCTACCGTGAAACTCGCAGCGGTTTGAAGCGCGTTCCGGCCTCTCCTGCATCACCGTCATTGCGGCTGAGGCGGGAACGCATGTCCCGCCGCGTCGCTCCGCCTCGCCTGCGATGACAATCAAGGTGGCGTCGGCCGACGCGAACTGATCCTGCCCCAGCACGGCGCCGTGGCGAGGCCCGGGAGAGCGCCCTCGCACTCTCCCGGATGCTGGCGCTTACTGATCGCGCTTCCAGCCGAAGGCCGAAAGCATGATGTCGAACAGCCGGGTGTTCGGCATGAAGCCGTGCACCTTTTCGGCGCCGGGACCGGATGCGGCCACGATCACTTCCTCGCCGGTGTGGCCGTCCTGGACGCTGATGACGCCATTGGTGGCGTTCGTCACGCCGGGCTTCGCCGCTTCCGCATCGTACTGCTCGACCAGCGGGGTGCCGCGCACGCCGCCGCCCATGCGCAGGCCGAAGCTGTGGTCGGCGGTGAACAGGATCAGGGTGTCCTTGCCGGCGATCTCGTGGACGCGGCGGATCATGTCATCCATCTCGACCACGTGGCGCAGGCCCTTCTTCGGGTCGTCGGTGTGCATGTCCCACTCGACCATGAGGAAGTAGCCCTTGGGATTCTTCGCGAGCTGGGCGATGGTCGCCTCGACCGCCGGGATCGGGGCGAAGTCGCTGTCGCGCAGCACAGCGGCGCGGGCCGCGTCGCGCACGATCGCCGGATCATCCCCGAAGCGGTAACCGGCGTCGGCGAAGGCCTTCTCGGCCGTGGTCTGGCGCGACGCGAACGAGGCGACGGCATCGGCGCGGCCCTTGCCGATCAGGATGTCGACGCCGTTGCCGAAGCGCGGCTTGAGCATCTGCTGGAAGATCGAATCCTTGTCCTTGCGCGCGGCGACGTGGGCGTAAGTGGCCGCCGGGGTCGCATCCCAGATCTTCATGTTGGTCATGACGCCGGTGGAAAGGCCGCGCTGCTCGGCATATTCGAGCAGGGACTTGACCGGAACCACCGCGCCGTTCGGACCGGAGGGAATGGCCGAGACCATCGAATTGTTCGTCTTGTGGCCGGTCATGATCGCCGTCATGCCCGCGCCCGAATCCGTGACCCAGCGATTCGCCGAGGAGGTGTCCGAAAGCGCCACGTAGGGCATCGTGTGGATATAGAGCGACTGCGGCTTGTCGTTGGCGAGGATACCGCCCGCGTTGAGCGTGGGGAGCCCGCCCGCGTCACCGAGGAACACGATGACGTTGCGCGCTTCCTGCGCCTGGGCAAGACCGGCGGTTCCGGTGAGCAGTGCTGCGGCCATGGTGGCCACGGCCTTAATCGAGATGCGCATTCCTGTTACTCCTTCGTGGGGTTTTGCAAATGATGGAGACGCGAGAGGACCAGCCGGGCGCGCAGGCCGGGCCGGTTGTCCTCCAGTTCGAGACGGCCGCCGTGGAGCGAGGCCACGGCGCTGACGAGGCTGAGGCCCAGTCCGCTGCCGGGCGTGCTGCGGGAACTGTCGAGGCGGCCGAACTTGCGCACCGCCTCCGTGCGGCGTTCTTCCGGGATGCCACCGGCACGATCCGCCACGCAGACATGGACTTCGCCGCCTGCGGACCTGGCATCCAGCGCGATCACGCCGCCTTGCGCGCCGTATTTGAGGGCATTGTCGATCAGGTTCGCCAGCGCCCGCGCAACGAGCGCGCGGTTGCCCTGCAGATCAAGGTCGGCCACGCAATCGACGGTGATCGCCACGCCGCTGGCGGCTGCGAGAGGCTGGTATATCTCGCATAAGTCGCGCAGCATCGCGGCGAGGTCGAAGCGCTCGAAAGTGCCGCGCCCGATCCCGGCCTCGGCCCGGCTGATCTCCAGCGCGCTTTCCAGCATATGCAGGACGATGCCCACTTCCTGCGCGATCGTATCGAAACGCTCGCGGTCTGCAGGGGCGGAGGGGGCCGCAGAGGAGCTGGTCGGCGCAGCGGCAAGGGCCTGCGTGACCTGGATGTGGATGCGCGTGAGCGGCGAGCGCAAGTCGTGCGCAAGGGCGTCGGTCAGCGTGCGATGCTCTTCCACCAGCACCTCGATGCGATCGAGCATGGCGTTGAGCGACGCCTTCAGCCGGTCCACCGGATCGCCGCTGCCATCGGTATCCGCGCGGCGGCCGAGATCCCCGGCGCCGACGTGCTGGCCGATGCTGGCGATCGCGGCGACCATGCGGTTCATCTCGCGCACGATAACGAAGCTGCCCAGCAGCCCGACCGGGACCGCCAGCGCGAAGGCCGCGACCAGCGCCAGCAGCAAGGCGCCCTGTACGTCGGCGCGGTTGTCGAGCAGCCCGCCCAGCAGCAGGCGGTGGCCCGACGGGTAGCGCACGGTCCGGACGAGGAACTCCTCGGGCCGGGGCTCTTCCAGGCGCTTCAGCGTGAACGGTGTCCAGTCCGACGGCGCGGCGAGGCCGGCCGGCCAGCGCTCGATATTCCCCGCGAGCTTGCGCCCGGCCGCATCGACGAGAAGGATCGCGGTCTGGTCGCGATGCGCGCGCACCGCGCGGCTGACCACTTCGCGCTGCAACCGTGCGATGCCGCCGATGCCGTACTGCTTGTCGAGATTGCTCTGGCGGAATTCCAGCGGCCGGGTGAAATCGGCCAGGATGATGCGGTCGACCTGGAAGTAGACGTACAGCAGCACCGGCAGGATGCAGGCGAGGCTGAGGACGAGGTGCAGCAGGACGAAGCGCCCGCTCGTGGAGCGCCACGGCGGCAGGCCGCGCCGGGTGACGCTGCCCGGGGTCATGCGGCAGGCCCGAAGCGGTATCCCTCGCCGCGCACCGTGCGCAGCAGGGGGACGAGGCCGGGGCGGTCGATCTCCTTGCGCAGGCTGCTGACGTAGACGTCGATCACGTTGGTGCCGGGGTCGAAATCGTAGTTCCACACGTGCTGGAAGATCATCGAACGGGTGACGACCTGCCCCTGGTTGCGCATCAGGTATTCCAGCAGCTGGACCGCGCGCGGCTGCAGGAGGAGCACCTGGCCCGCCCGCTCCACGCGCGAAGCCAGAAGGTCCAGCGTCAGGTCCGCGCAGGCCAGCCGTGTGACGACCGCGGGCGAGGCGGCGCGGCGGCGGTGCAGGACTTCCAGCCGGGCGAGCAGTTCGGTCATGGCGAAGGGCTTGACCAGATAGTCGTCCGACCCGGCCCTGAGGCCACGCACCCGCTCGTCAGTCGAGCCGATCGCCGAAAGGATGATGACGGGCGTATCGCAACCCTGCGCCCGCAACGTCGCGAGCAGCGCCAGGCCATCCAGCTCCGGCAGCATCCGGTCAAGCACGATGGCGTCGAAGCTGCCTCCCTGGCCCCCGGCTCCCTGACCCCGGCCACCCTGGGCAAGTTCGAGGCCGTGACGGCCGTCGGCGGCGCAGGAAACGGCGTAGCCTTCTTCCTCGAGTCCCGCACGGAGAAACCCGGCGGTGGCCGGGTCGTCTTCCACGACGAGGATGGTCCTGTTCATGCGATCTTCGCGAGAATGCCGGCGACGCCGCTCCCCGCAGGGAACGGCGCCGCCCGCGCTCATGATCAGAAGTTCAGGCGCACGCCGGCGAGATACCGGCGGCCGAACGTCTCGTGCTCGATCTGGTGCTGGAAGTCGCCCTGGTAGCGGATGCCCGGCTCGTTGGTGAGGTTGTTGGCATCGAGGTACAGCTGCAGGTTCTCGTTGATCGAGTAGCGCATCGAGAAGTCCAGGCGCGCGACGTTGGCCCAGTAAGTATCGCCCAGGATGTCACCCGAACCGATCGAGTCCAGGTAGGCCTTCTGCCACTGGTAGCTGACCCGGGCCGAGAAGCCGTAGCGCTCGTAATAGCCCGAGATGTTGTAGATCAGCGGCGAGGCGCCCGGCAGGTCGGTGGTGCGACCGTCCGGCGTAGTAGCCTTGGAGTCGTTCAGCGTCAGGTTGGCCTGAACACCGAAGCCCTGCGCCCAGTCGGGCAGGCCGGCGGAACGGGCGAGGCCCTCGAGCGGCTGCGAGAACGCGAACTCGATGCCCTTGATGTGTCCGCCGCCGCCGTTGGCGACCGTCGAGTAGCGGTAGTCCGAACGATCGATGCCGTCCGAGTTGAGCACGTCCGAGCCGAAAGTGGTCAGCTCGACGTCGTAGAGGATGTCCTCCAGCTTCTTGTAGTAGGCGCCCACCGAGAAGAACCCGCGCGAGGGCATGTACCATTCGAAGTAGACGTCGACGCCCTTGGCCCGCTCCGGTCGGGCATTCGGGTTGCCGCCGGACACCACCTGCTCGACGTCGTCGTAGGAGAAGTTCGGACGCAGCTGGTCGTAGTCCGGACGCGCCGCGCCGGTGTTGCCCGACACGCGCAGCTTCATGTCGCGGTTGATGTCCCAGTTCAGGTGGATGCTGGGATAGACCGAGGTGAAGCTGCTGGAGACGTGGGTGGGCGTCCATGTATCGTCGATCATCGACAGGGCCGAACCGGTGTTGGTCACCTTCTCGACGCGGGCGCCGTAGACGATGTTGCCCCAGTCGAAGTAGGTGGTGCCCATGAGGTAGCCGGCGATGACTTCCTCGCTGACGCGATAGTTGTTCTCTTCGCTGGTATCCGCCTGCACTTGCGCCGCGCCCGCCGCGAGGTAGCTGTCGAACAGGGCCTCGCCCTTCTCGCTGGAGAAGTACTTGAAGCCGTAGCCCAGCGGCAGTTTGCCCTTGTAGGGCGTGTCGATGCTGATGTCGGCCTGGGTGGGGTTGCTAAGGCCGGCGGCGGCAAGGGTCGCAGGCGTCACCTCCAGCACGGTGCGGCGCGAGGTCTTGATGCGCTTGTCGTATTCGCCGCCGAACTGGAACACCGTCTCGGCACCGAACAGGTCCAGGGTGTGCTCGACATCGAGCTTGCCGGTGTAGGCATTGGTCCGGTCAAGCTGGCGATTGCGGGTCATCGACAGGAAGTTCAGCTCGGTCGGCGAGATATAGGGGCGCGAGGCACCCGCGCTGTAGGTGCCGTCCGCATTGCGCACGGTGTCGTAGAGCTGCACTTTGGCGAGGTTCGGGTCAGTGAAGTCATAGACCAGCGTGGGACGCGAGGTGAAGCTGCTGGGGCTCGCCCAGGAAGAACCGAAGGGCGGCTTGCTACGATTGTCGGCACGGGTGTAGTTCGCTCGCCACTTGATCTTCCAGGCGTCCATCTCGTGCTCGCCCGCGAGCGTGTTGGTGAAGATGCTCTGGCGCGAGGAGTTGGAATTGAGCGTGCTCTCGATCTCGGAACCGTAGAGCGTGCCCTGCATCGGCGTATTGCCGGTGCGGATATCGGCGTAGCCGGTCGTGGTGCCGACGGTGCTGCTGCCGGTCTTCTTGGCGTCCTGATCGAGGTCGAACACCCAGGCGTTGCGCAGTTCGTCGTCGCGGAACTGGCTGTAGATCGAGCTCAGGAACACTTTGTTGGCGCTGTCCGGGCGCCATTCAAGGCGGCCCGAGAACGATGTGTTGCTGCGCGTCAGGCGATAGAGCTTGTTCTGGGTCTTGGAATTCCAGATGCGGTTCTCGCCGCCGTCCTCCTGGTCCTCGGGCGAGACTTCCCAGCTGTTCTCGAAGTTGTCCGTCACCATGTCGCGCTCGTAGCGCGAGGCGCCGATCAGGATGCCGAGGGTATCATTGGCGAAGCGGTCGGAAAGGAAGCCGCTGAAGTTGTACTGCTTGCCCTGGCCGAGGTCGTTGTAGCCGTAGCCGCCGTCGAGCGCGCCCTTGAGGCCGGGATAGTCGAACGGGCTGCGGGTGACGATGTTGATGTTGCCGGCCACGGTTTCACCCGGCATGTCGGCAGTCACGGCCTTGAGGATCACCGTCTGGCTGGCGATCGAGGAGGGGATCGTGTCGAAACGGGTCTCGCGGCCCGCAGGGCTGATGACGTTGACACCGTCGAAGGCCATCGTCGTCCAGCTTGCCGGGGAGCCGCGCAGGCTGATGTAGCGCTCCTGCCCCTGATCGCGACCGACGCTGACGCCCGGCAGGCGGCTCACGGCGGCGGCGATGTTCTGGTCGGGGAAGCGGCCGACGCTGTCCGCCGCGATGACATCGACGAGCGAGGTGGAGGACCGCTTGAGCTGCAGCGCGGCTTCCTCGGATTCGGCGATCGGGCGGCTGCCGCTGACGACGATGTCGCCCGCCTGGTCAACGCTGCGCGGACGCAGCGAAACGCGCACCTCGGCCGCGTCCGCGCCGCCGACCTCGACCGGCTGATGGCCGGTCTCGAAGCCGATGTAGGAAATGCTCAGCTGCTGGGTGCCGACGGGCACGCGCTGCAGCGTGAAGCGGCCGTCGCTGTCGGTGACCGAGACGATGTCCGAACCTTCGACCCGCACTTCCGCGCCGCGCAGGAAATCACCCGAGGCGTTGACGACGGTGCCCGAAACCCGCCCTTCCGCACGGGCCGCGCCGGTCGACTGGGCCTGCGCAGGCGCGCAGACGACCGATATGCTTGACACCGCAACGGCGGTCAGCGCCGCGCGAAGACAAAGACGAGACTTCGAAATACTCGAGAATACCGACATGACGGATTGCCCCCAATTCGCGATCGAAGATCGCAAATTCAAAATGTGATCATGACGAATGGAGCCGGTGCACCGGCGCGCGAGCGCCTGTGCCACGATTGCGAAATCCCAGGTTCGGATCAGTGCAATTCGCTGCAGTGCAACAGCATTATCGATCGTCGGGGATGGCCACTAGGGAGCGGCATTTACGGTTCTGTGACAGCACCGAAGATTAGGGAAATTTAAGAAAGAAGGCCGCCGGAGCATGTCTCCGACGGCCTCGGCCGGGATATCTTCCGGCAGCCGACCTGGCGGTCAGTCCGCGAACGGCACGGTCAGCCCGCCGGGCGCGAAACGATCTGGTCGATCGCGCCGAACGGCGCAGCGCCGTCCGCGTCCCGGCCTTCCATGCGGATCCTGTCGCCATAGGCCATGAACGGCGTGGACGGCTTGCCGTCGCGGATCGTCTCGATGGCGCGCACTTCGGAAATGCAGCTGGAGCCGACCTCGGCATAGGCCGGGCTCGACACCGTGCCCGAGCCGATGATCGTGCCCGCGACCAGATCGCGCGTTCGGGCGGCATGGGCCACGAGGTCGTGAAAGCCGTAATCCATCGCCGCACCGTTCGCCCGGCCGAAGCGCTGGCCGTTCCAGTCGACGTGCAGGTCCATGCAGACACGCCCGTCGCGCCATGCCGTGCCCAGCGCATCGGGCGTGACCGCGAAAGGCGCCATCGAGCAGGCAGGCTTGGCCTGGACCCAGCCGAAGCCGGTCTTCATCTCGACAGGGGCGATCGCGCGCAGGGACCAGTCGTTGATCTGGACCACCAGCCGGATGTGGCCAAGCGCCTGCTCGGGCGTGACGCCCATCGGCACCGCGTCGACGATGACGCCGAACTCGCCCTCGAAATCGATGCCGTCCGCCTCGCTGGGGAACGGGACGGGATCGTTGGGGCCGAGGAAGCGATCGGACATGCCCTGGTACATCAGCGGGCGGTCGCTCTCGATCGGCGGGAGATGGAAGGCGATCTGCATGAGTTCCCCGTGCGTCCCGAATGCCGAACCGTCGAGCCACTGCCACGAACGCGGCAGCGGTGCTCGCAGAAGCGCGGGGTCGAGCGGATCGCCCTCGCCCGCGTTGAGCCGGGCGGCGAGATCACGCAGCAGCGCTTCCGCACCCGTCCAGCCCTCCATCGCGCCCAGCAGGTTGGGCATCGGCGCGTCAAGGCAGCGCGCGCCGTCCGCCGAAACGACGACGAGGCGGCCGTCCGCCGTCCCGTCGGCAAGCGTTGCGAGACGCATGGCAGGCTCAGTCCTCGATGATGGCGACGGCGCGGGTCCACCCGGCCGACGCGCCCTTGATCTTGTGCGGGAAGCAGCTGACGGTGAAGCCGTGCGGCGGCAAGGCCTCCAGGTTGTGCAGCTTTTCGAGATGGCAGTAGCCGATGTCGCGCCCGGCCTTGTGCCCCTCCCAGATCAGCGAGGTGTCGCCGGTCTCCTGCACCTTCTTCGCGGTATGCGCGAAAGGCGCGTCCCATGACCAGGCATCGGTGCCGGTGACGCGCACACCCCGCTCGGTCAGGTACATCGTCGCCTCGTAGCCCATGCCGCAGCCGACGTTCACGAAGTCCGGCCGCCCGAGCGCCTTGCCCGCCGCCGTGTTGACGAGAACGATGTCGAGCGGCTGCAGGTCATGGCCGATCCGCGCGAGTTCCGCCTCGACTTCGGCGGCGGTGACCACATGACCGTCCGGCAGGTGGCGGAAGTCCAGCTTCACCCCGCGCTGGAAGCACCATTCCAGCGGCACTTCGTCGATGGTGATCGAGCGTTCGGGCTCGCCGTCCCGGCCGTTCATGGTCGGGTGGAAGTGGTAGGGCGCGTCCAGATGCGTGCCGCTGTGCGTCGTCAGCTTCACCCATTCGGAGGCCGCGAAACCGGCGCCGTCAGGGGTGTCGTCGGCGGTTACGCCGGGGAAGAACATGTCAAGTTCGCCCGCCGTGTCCATGTGGTTCTGGTACGTGATCTCGGGCTTGAGGAACGGCGGGTCGCTGACCACGTCGTTGCACAGGGTGATCGAGAGGTCGACGAAATGACGGGTCATGCGATTGCTCCTCCAAGCGTTTCGGCGAACCAGTCGGAGATCAGGTCGCGGCCATAGGCCATGTTGTCGGCGCCGACGTGCTCGACGCCGCCTTCGCGCGGGGTGAAGATCACCTTCTCGCGCCGGGGCGAGTTGACGAGCTGGTCGTAGAGGTCATCGGCATAGGCGACGCTGATCTGGCGATCCTGCGCGCCATGAGTGACGAGGAATGGCACCTTGATCCCGTCCATATGGCCGTTGAGGTTCATCGCCTCGGATTTGGCGAGGAAGTCCTCCTGACCCTCGGCGCCGAAGGCCCAGTGGACGTGTGCCCAGTAATGCGGCACCGGGTTCTCGCCCTCGCGGGACATGCGCTTGTCCTGCACCTCGCGCCAGTTATGGTTGGCGCCCCAGACCGCGCCGCTGGCGAAGCGGGGCTCGTAGGCGACGGCGCGCGGCGCGAAGTGGCCACCGAGCGAGATGCCGGTCATGCCGATGGCTTTGGGATCGACCTCGGGTTGCTGCTCCAGCCAGTCCACCGCCTTGCTCGCCCAGCTTTCGGAATGCGGGTCGACCGGCAGGCCCTGCAGGCGCAGCGCCTCGCCGGAACCGGGCTGATCGACGCACAGGGTGGAGATGCCGCGCCGCGCCAGTTCCTCGGGGAGCCGGGTCCAGTAAAGCAGTTCCTTGCAGCTATCGAGGCCGTTGCAGAACACGACGACGGGCTTGCGGCCCTCGCCCGGCGCGCGGGTGAACAGCGCGGGCATGGTGCCCTGCGCAAGCCGTATCTCCACCCGCTCGCGGTTGAGCTTGCCCAGCGCGGTCGAGCGGTCGAACGCCTCGCGCGCCTTCGCGTAAGTCGCCTCGCGCCCCGGTGCGCCGTGGCCCTGCATGCGCTCTGCCGTGATCAGGTAGAGCGAGGCGCGTTCCAGCTTGTTCGAAGCGGAGCAGGCGCGGCCCTTCGCCTCGTCCTCGGCGGCGAGATCGAGCAGCTTGTCGCCCATCGCCGCCCATGCCTTCATGAACTGCGGCGTGCCCGCGTCCGCGCCATTGTCCGCCGCGTCGCGGATCGGCTGGCACATGTCGACGATCTCGCCGAGCTGCGCGCCCGATTCCATCGCGATCGCGACCGAGAGGTTCCAGATGTAGTTCGGGAAGTATTCGAACAAAGCCACCGATCAGACCTCCGCCGCCTGGAACAGCTTCGCATCGGGCTTGGGGTGCGGCATCGTCTGCGGGCCGCCGACACCGATGCTCCACTGGTCCATGACGAGCGGCGCGGGTACGTGGACCTTGTGGACGTGGTTCTCGAAGTCCACTTCCTCCAGTTCCGAGGTATACTCGACCGCGAAGCCCCCCGGCGTCACGAAGTAGCTGAAGGTGTTGTTGCCCGCCGTGTGGCGGCCCGGCCCCCAGCGAATGTCGATGCCGTGCTGCTTGAGGCGGTGGGCGCCGCGGAACATGTCGTCCACCGTCAGCATGTCGTAGGCGACGTGGTTGAGGCACGGCGGTCCGGGCAGGATGGCGACGCGGTGGTGCGCCTCGTTGCAGCGCAGGAAGCACATGAAGTCGCCCAGCCAGTCGCTCACCCTGAAGCCCAGCACCTCAGTGAAGAAGCGCACCAGCCCCTGATGGTCGGGCGAGTGGACGACGATGTGGCTGATCTTCACCGGCATGCCTTCCCAGCGCTCCATCGCCCGCTTGTCAGAGCGCGCGACGTCGGCGGAAATCTCGAAGGGCAGACCGTCGGGCGAGAAGAAGCGGAAGCCGTAGCCGCCGCCCGGCGCATCCAAATCGCGCGGGGCGTGGACGACCCTGCAGCCCGCCTGGGCGACCTTGTCGTGCAGGGTATCGACGTCGGCGCGGGTGTCGGCGGCGAAGGCGATCACCTCGACGTGGTTGGCGTCCGACTTGTGCAGGCGCACGACGTGGTGCTCGTCATGGCCGTGGGTCTTGAACCACGCCATCTGGTCATCACCGGCCACTTCGACGAGGCCCCAGTCGTTAGTGTAGAAAGCGCGTTCGGCGTCGAAATCCTCGACGCCATATCCGACATAACGGATCTCGGTCACTCGGGTCATGGGTCTGTCCTTGCCTGATCAGATAGCTTGCGAGACGACCGCGAACATCTCTGCGGTGGCCTTGTGGTTGTCGACTTGCGGGCCTTTGCCGATCTGGCCGTGGCAGATCTCCAGCGACTTCTCGACGATGTAGCGGCAGCGTTCGTAGCGGCGCTCGCGGTAGGCGGCGAAGGCGGCTTCCGGCGCGTCGCTGCGGCCCAGTTCCTCGGCGAGCACGAGCGCATCCTCGATCGCCATCCCTGCACCCTGCCCCAGATGCGGCGTCGTCGCATGGACCGCATCGCCGAGCAGGACCACGCGGCCCTTGTGCCAGGGGCCGTGGACCATCAGCCCCTCCAGCGGACGGTAGACCACGCCCGCGTCATCGGTGATCTGCTCCGCCAGCGCCCGGATTTGCGGCGCGGCATTCGCCAGCTTTGCCCGCATCGCGGCGGCAAGGCCCTCTCGGGGATAGTGCGGATTGCCTGGCTCCGGGCTGGTCGCGAAGAGATACATCCCATCGGCACTCATCGGCACCAGACCGATACCTACGGGGCCATTGTAGACGTGCAGCGCGTCGAGATCGGCGGGGCGCGGGAAGTTGTAGCGCCACACGCCCTGCCCGGTGAATTCCGGCGCGGCGGCATCCGGCAGGATCGCCTCGCGCGTCTGCGAATAGACCCCGTCCGCGCCCACCACGATGTCGAAGCGTTCCGCGCTGCCGTCCGAGAAGCCGACGGCCACACTGGCACCGTCATCGTCGAGCGCGGTCGCGGTCACGCCCAGCCGGATCGCCGCTCCGAGCGCCTTCGCGCGGTCGCCGAGCACCTTCTGCAGCGCGCGGCGGCCGATGCCGACATTGGCGGGCTTGCCCGGTACGAGGCTGGGCGCCGGTACCCGCGCGACGCGCTCGCCGGAGGGCACGTAGATCTCCACTGCATCGAAGCCGCAAGCCGCGTCGAGGAATGCGTCGAGCACGCCAAGCTGGTCCATCGCCCGCACAACGTTGGCCTGCTGGATGATGCCGACGCCGTAGACCGACCACTCCGGGTCACGCTCGATCACCGTCACCCGGTGGCCCGCGCGGCCGAGCGCGATCGCGGCGGATAGCCCGCCGATGCCGCCGCCGATGACGAGGACATCGAGGTCACGCATGGCGAGCGCCCGTCTTCGTCACAATCTCATGAATTGGCCGCATGCTTCTCTCCCGGGCTCATGGTCCGAACCGGCGCGGCTTTATGTCCCGCATCCGTAAATTAGAACGATATTTCTAATTATGGATTCGCGGGTCGTCAAGAGATTGACAGCGCCCCGATCCGGGTCCAAATACGAATTTCTATTCTAATATAGACGGCCGCAACGCCGCGTATCCGGGAGAAGCGACAGGCCGCACGGGCCGGAAGCGCTTTCGTATGCCGCTGCGAACGGCCCATTCGAAAGGGGCCACTATGTCCAAGATCCAGCGGGGCGTGAGCCTCTACAGTTTTCAGGAAGAAATGTTCCTGGGCCGGATGAGCGTGGAGGACGTCGTCGCCTTCGCCGCCTCGATCGGCGCACCGGGCATCGAGATCCTGCCCGAGCAGAACATGCCGACGTTCCCGAACATCAGCGATGCGCAAGTCGGCGAATGGCAGGACATGCTCGCCCGCCACGGCGCCCATTTCACCTGCTACGACATGTTCCTCGACACCAAGCTGCGCAAGGGCGAGGTCCTGTCCGACGATGAGCAGGTCGAGAGCATCCGCCGCGACCTCGTGCTCTGCAACCGCCTCGGCATCCGCAACATGCGCGTGCTGATCTTCGTGCGGCCAGACATCCTCGAAAAGTGCGTGCCTTACGCCGAGCAGCTCGACGTCCACATGGGCGTCGAGGTCCACGCGCCGTGGCATCTGGAACATGCGTGGATCCTGCGCACGATCGACGTCGCCGACCGCCTCGGCACGAAGCACCTCGGCATCCTGCCTGACATGGGCGTGTTTATGAAGCACTACCCCCCCGAATTCCGCGCCCGGTTCGAGCGGCAGGGCGCCCGCCCCGAAGTCGCGCAGTTCATCGTCGACCAGCACGAACAGAAGATCATGTGCGAATACACGATCTACGAAGTCGCGGTGAAGATGGGCGGCAACAAGGCCGAGATCGCGATGGCCGAAACCCTGCGCCATGCACCTTACGCGAATCCGAAGCGGATCAGGGACTACGCTCCGTATTTCCGCCATATCCAGGCGAAGTTCTACGGCATGACGCAGGACTGCACCGACCCGACGATCGCCTACGACGAAGTGATCCCCGAACTCGTGAAGTGCGGCTGGGAAGGCACGCTTTCCAGCGAATACGAAGGCAACCGCTGGATCCAGGACGTCGAGGAAGTGGACAGCCGCGAGCAGGTGCGCCGCCAGCACGTCATGTTCGAAAACCTCATCGCCAAGGCGGAAAGTCGGCTGGAGATCGCCTGATGTTCGACAAGTACCTGATCAACGCCGCCAGCCTGCGCAACACCGGCCCGGCGGACGCCCCCACCGGCTTCGCCTTCGAGGCCAAGCTCGGCTACTACCGCGGCCTCGGCCTTTCGATGATCGAGAAGCTGGACGTGTCCATCGACGGCGAGCCCCTTGCCCGCGAAGCCGTGCGTTTCGATGAAGGCGGCGGCCGCACGGGGGGCGCCCTGACGCTGGACGAGATGGAACTGGCCTACGACCGCCGCTGGCCCTTCGGCACACCCGCGACGATTCTCGTCGACCATCCCGGCGGCTTCCCGGCGGGCGAGCACGAACTCGCGCTGCTCCAGCAGTTGCGGGTGTCGTACCTGCCGTTCCCCTCGATCAACACTGACCGCAAAACGGTATCGATCTGACGTTGAAAGGGGCGGCGCGGGTTGCGCCGCCCCCTGCTTCATCCAGCCGCTTCCGCCCTGCGCAGTTGCATCAGCCGCCGCCGTGCGCGGATCGCGCCTGCGTCGGTTTCGAGGATCGCCGGGCGTGCGTCCCAGAAGTCCTGCGAGCCGAGAGCATCCTGCGCCGCCTCGATCATCGGCTCGTCCTCTTCCACGAAGACCTGCCGCGCCAGTGCCTCGGCCTCCGGCGTGGCTTCGTGGTCGTAGAAGTAGTGCGAAGTCGTCTGCGTCTCGGGGGTGATGATGTGCGGGTTGACCATTTGCGGCACGACTAGGTCCGCCCGCTGCGTCGCCGTGCGCGCAAGGCCGACCGTCAGCGCCATCGCGGCGGGGGCGTGCCAGCGCATGTGCAGCCACTGGTCCACCTGCTCGCCCTTGGCCAGCATCGGCGCGGCCCACATCGGCGGCGTGACCGCTTCCATGTCCCAGTTGTTCCAGATCGCGCCGTCGGAATCGGTGCGGATCGACTGCTCGCCCTGAAAGATCGAGCCGTTCACCCCGAAGCTGGTGACGTGGAGGAACTCCGCATGGGTGAGGTCCATGAGGTTGTCGCTGACCAGCTCGTAATTGCCCCGGATCGTCAGGCTGCTGCGCTGCATTCCGGCGCGGTCGACGAAGGCGAAGTCGGGGATGAGCGCCGGGTCCGCCTGCGCCGGATCGCCGGGCCAGAACCACAGAGCGCGATGGGCATGGACCACCGGCATCGTGCGCGCCCGCGCATGGGAAGGCGGCGCGGCCGGGAACGGATTGTGGACGCAGGCGCCGGTGCGGTCGAAGGCGAGGCCGTGGTAAGGGCAATGGATCAGGTCACCCTCCAGCCGCCCCTTGCTCAACGGCACGAAGCGGTGCGGGCAGCGGTCCGCCAGCATGGCGTAAGCGCCGTCCGAAAGACGTGCGATCAGCCACTTTTCATCGAGCAGGATGCGCGAAAGCATGCCGCGTTCCGGGATCTCGTGGTCCCAGGCGGCCATGTACCACAGGTTGCGCACATATTCGGGCATCGTCTTCTCCCCTCTATCTCTGTCATGGATCGGGGGAGGAGGTGCGCATGTGACGCTACATTGCCCCATCCCGATAGGGATTCGTCCCGAAGGACACGGGGCCTGCAGCTGACGGCGCGAAGCGCGCCGCCGTCCCAAACGGTGCGAAGACCGCTACCAGGCTTGGATCACGGTTTAATTGGAATGAATATTCCAGTCAAGCGTCATGCTCCGGGAACAGCTGCGCGGGCAGACGAAGCGCCAGCAACAGGCACGCCGCCAGCAGCACCTCGATCACCGCGATGGCAGGCCAGACCGCGCCTACCTGTCCGCGCGGCGCTCCGGCGAAGAAGGCCGTGCCGACCACCGCGATACCCAGCGCCATGCCGAGTTCCTGTACCGTCTTGATCAGCCCGCTCGCCGCCCCGGCATGGCGCGTATCGACCCGCGCCAGCATCACCGGCGTCAGCGGCCCGGTAGTCATGCCCATCCCGGTTCCGGCGAGCGCCAGACAGGGCAGCGCCCAAATCCACGGGCTTCCCCAGCCGATCCACCCCAGCGAGCCACCCGCGAACAGCGCCATGAGCCCGGCCCCCAGCACCAGCACGCCTTTGCCTCGGCTCATCAGCAGCTTGCGGCCGAGGAACGCGATGCCCAGCATCACACCCACGCTGAAGGGAATGTGCAGCAGCCCGGTCTGCAAGGGCGAATAGCCCAGCAGCTTCTGCGCCCCGAAGGCGAAGACGAACAGGAACCCGCCGGTCGCCGCACCGAACAGCAGCGCTATCGCGAGGCCCAGCGCGAACTGCGGCTCAGCGAAAAGCTCCGGCGCGAACAGGGCGGCGGTGCCTCTGGCGGCCCGCGCGCGGGTGCGGCGCCAGACCAGCGCCAGCAACCCGGGCGCGGCGGCCAGCAGCGCGAAGTGCCACGCCTGCCAGCCGAAGTCCGCGCCCCGCGCCAGCGGCGCCAGCAGCGCCGCCATCGCGCCCGCGAACAGCAGCGTCCCGGCAAGATCGACGCCTCGCGGGTTTGACGATCGCGCGTCCGGCAGCAGCCTCCAGCCGACCACCATCGCGAAGAGGCCGACCGGCGCGTTGATCAGGAACACGCTGCGCCAGCCCAGCCCGAACAGGTCGGCATGAATCAGCAGCCCGCCCAGAATCGGCCCGCAGATCGCCGAGAGCCCGCCGATCACGCCCACCCATGCCAGCTTGGCGACGCGCTCCAGCGGCTCGAACAGCACTTGCACCAATGCCATGACCTGCGGCGCCATCATCGCGCCCGCCGATCCTTGTAGCACGCGCGCGGCGATGAGCTGGTCGGGGCTTCCCGAAAGGCCGCAGAGGATCGAAGCCAGCGTGAAGCCGCCGACCCCACCGACGAACAGCCGCCGGTAACCCCACGAATCGCCCAGCCGTCCGCCCAGCATCAGCAGCAGTGCAAAGGCGAGCGAATACCCCGCTGCCACCCACTGCGCCTGCGCGGCCATGGCGCCGAAGTCGCGCTCGATCACCGGCAGTGCGGTGTTGACGATCGTGACATCGACGATCTCCAGCACCAGCGCCACCATCAGCGTCAGGTAGGCGAGCGACTTCTGCCGCTCGCTGAGGCCCGAACCGTGCTTCACCGCTGGCGGCGGCGACGCATCGGGCGTCAAATCGCCCCTTCCCGCAGCATCTTCACCGCCGCATCGCAGGCCCGCGCGGTCAGCGCCATATACGTCAGCGAGGGGTTCTGGCAGGCCGACGAACTCATCTGCGCGCCGTCGGTGACGAACAGGTTGGGCACGTCATGCGCCTGGCTCCAGCGGTTGAGCACCGAAGTCCGGGGATCCCAGCCCATCCGCGCGCCGCCCATCTCGTGAATCGAGGTGCCGCCGTGGCCCGGCCGGTCGAAGCCCATGACGACATGGCCGCCCGCCGCCGTCAGCATCGCCGCCGCCTCGGTCTTGGCGTCGGACAGCGCGGCCAGTTCCTCCCTGCCGTGCTCGAAGGCGATCTCCAGCTGGCGCACGCCGCGCGGGTCGGTGCGGTTGCTCAGTGTCAGGCGGTTACTGGCGCGCGGCATCGAATCGGCGAAGACCACCAGCACCATCGTCCAGGGACCGATATCGTGCAGCTCGTCCTTGTAGGCGCTGCCGATGCCCGCCATGCGCTTGCCGCGCGTCCACGTGCCCTGCAGGGCGCCGCCCTGAAACGAATAGCCGCGCGTGAAGCCCTTGCCGTCCATCGTCTCCAGATTGCGGAAACGCGGGATGACGATGCCGGTCGGACGGTTGCCGAACGTGGTGCGCCCTTCGAACCCGGGCATCACCGCCATGCCCGCCATCGTGTTGGCGTGGTCCATGATATGCGTCCCCAGCACCCCACTGGAATTGGCGAGGCCACGGGGCATCGCCTCGCTCGCCGAATTGAGCATCAGGTGGACCGAGTTGAACGCGCCTGCATTGAGGAACACGATCCGCGAGTGCGCCTGCCGCCCTTCACCCGTCTTCGTGTCGATCCAGTGGACGCCGGTGACCCGCTCCGTCGCCGGATCGTAGTCCAGCTTGTGCACCTGCGCGTCGGTCACCACCGTCAACCGCCCGGTCTTCTGCGCCGCCGGCAACGTCGCCGACTGGGTCGAGAAGTAAGCGCCGTAGGAGCATCCGCGCGCGCAGATGCTGCGATACTGGCAATGCCCGCGGCCCTGTTCGGGGCGCGCTTCGGTGAGGTTGGCGGTGCGCCCGATCGTCATGACGCGGTCGGGGTATTTCGCAAGGATGCGCTCGCGGGTCGCCTGCTCGACGCAGTTGAGTTCCATCGGCGGCAGGAAGCGCCCGTCAGGCAACTGCGCCAGCCCTTCCGCCGCGCCCGACACGCCGACGAACTCCTCGACCCGGTCGTACCACGGCGCGAGTTCGGCGTAGCGGATCGGCCAGTCGGTGCCGAAGCCGTCGCGCTTGTTGGCGCCGAAATCGTAGTCCGACCAGCGATAGCACTGGCGCCCCCAGGTCAGCGAGCGGCCGCCCAGCTGATAAGATCGGAACCAGTCGAAATCCTTGCCCTGCGCCTTTTGATAAGGCTCCTGCGCATCGTTGACGAAGTGGCCTTGCGTGAATTCGTTGAAGTGCCGGTTGAGCATCTGCACCGGGTATTCGCGCGCATAGAGCGCCGCGTCGCCCTGCCCGCGAAACTCCATGTCCCACGGAGACTTTGTCTCGGTCTCGTAGTCGACCTGATGCTCGATCTTGCGGCCGCGCTCGATCATCAGGACGGTGAGGCCCGCCTCGGTCAGTTCCTTGGCCGCCCAGCCGCCGGTGATGCCTGAGCCGACGACGATCGCGTCGAATTGCGTGTTGTTGCCCGTCATCAGCCGAAATCCACTGCCGTCCAGTCGCTGGAAAATGCCCGCATGCCGGGCGTCATCGGAATGTCCCACTCCCACTTGCCGGGGACGAGTTCGTAGCGAAGCTCCTGCGATCCCCCCGCCTCGGTGGTGTAGTAGCCGGTCAGGATCAGCCCCTTGATCGCCGTCCAGGGCGAGAAGGCGGCGCCTTGTGCGAAGGCATCGGCATCCAGCGCGGAGAGAACCTCGACCCGCCGGTTTCGTGGCTGCCGCAGGAAGTCGCCGCCCGCTGCCCGGTCGAGAACCTGCTCCAGCCACGCCAGATGGCGCAGCGATCCGTCACGGCGGCGGAAGGGCACGAGCGCCGCCGTCACCGTCTCCACAGCCATCGGCGCACCGGTGCCGCTCAGCCCATGCGCGAGGGCGAGGACCACGAAGTCGCCCACCCCCACGTCCCTTGCACCAGGCGTATCGGTGCGTGGGATTACGAGGTCGGACACCTCGGCCATCAGGCTGCGCTGGCGGTCGCTCGGCGCTTCCTCGGCGGCAAGGTCGGTGAGCTTCACCGCTGCCGCCGGTATGCCCAGCGCCAGCGCGAACAGCGCCACGCCGCCCGCGAAATCGCGGCGCGTCCAGCCGCTCACGCGCATCGCTCCCGCAACGCCGCGCCACTATATGTCATGTCCATTCGCAAACGCCGTCTCATCTGCACCATCACCCATTTTTATAATTATCATTCTAATTTTTGAACGGCGCGTTCGTCAAGCCCATCGTCGGCAAAACAAGTCCATTGACCGGGCGCCCATGGCCGGATACCAAACGAGAATACGAATTCTAATATGCGCCAATCCAGAGCGCAGTTGGGAGTAGCATGAACCCGGTATCCCGATTCTTCGGCAGGCTGACGATGCGACCTCAGGGCGTGACCCTGGTCTCGGCGGCGTTCCTGCCCATCTTCGCCATCGTCTCGATGTTCCCGATCGTCGCCTCGATGATCCAGCACTTCGCCACCGACCCCGACGCGGCCGCGAAAGTGCCGCTCATGGTCACCGCGCCGGGCCTCACCGTGGCCGTGCTCGCGCCGTTCGCAGGGTTCTTCGTCGACAAGTTCGGGCGGCGGCGGCTGCTGCTGGGCTGCACGTTCTTCTACGGGCTGTTCGGCACCGCGCCGTTCTTCCTCGACGACCTCGACCAGATATTCGCCACGCGCCTGATGCTGGGCGTGTGCGAGGCGGGCATCCTCACCATCGTCAACACCCTGATCGCCGACTACTGGGAGGACACCGGGCGTCGCGACTGGCTGTTCGTGCAGGGCGTCGTCGGGCCGTTCCTTGCCTCGGGCGTGATCCTGCTGTCGGGCACGGTGGCCTCGCTGCGCTGGAACGGCGGCTTCCTGGTCTATCTGGTGGCCTTTCCGATCTTCTTCGCGATGCTCGCCTTCATGTTCGAGCCGAAGCGGGCGCAGGCGCCCAGGGTGCAGGCCGAAGCACCGACGGCGGCGGGCAAGTCGTCCTTCCCGATCGCGGCGGCGGCAACGGTGGCGCTTGTCACGCTGTTCTCCTCGGCGCTCTATTACGTCTTCATCGTCAATGGCAGCATCGCCTTCGGGGAAGTCGGCGTGCGTGATCCCGGTGCGGTCGGCCGGATGAGCTTCCTGCCCAGCCTCTTCGTGATCCCCGGGGCACTGCTGTTCCGCATCCTCTCGGGACGCGCGAACGCGGTGCAACTGGCCACCTTCTTCGGCATCATCGGCACCGGCCTTGCCGTGATCGGCCTTGCCCGCACGCCGGGCGAGATGGTCGTCGGCCTGTGCATCCAGCAGACCGCCGCAGGCATGGCCGTGCCGATGCTGGTAGCGTGGGCACAGACCAAGTTCCCCTTCGAGCATCGCGGCCGGGGCATGGGCATCTGGACCGGCGCGTTCTTCTTCGGCCAGTTCAGCTCGCCCTGGCTGGTCCACCAGATGAACCTTGCGACCGGGACGATGCAGGGCGCCTTCGTAGCGAGTGGCTGCGCGGCGCTGGTCGGCATGGCGGTAGCGATCGTCGCCGCCCTGCGCGCCACCCCGGCGATGCCGCGCACGGCCTGATCCACGAACACAGAAAAGGGGCCGGCAGGACGGATTGTCCTGCCGGCCCCTTTTCTGTGTGGCCTTGCCTTTCAGGCGAATGCGGCGAGCGTGACCTCGACCGGCAGCCCGGCATCCTCGCAATGCCGGGCGGCACGCAGCGTCAGGCGATCGGCGATGGGCATCCAGCCCTCCTCGCCCCAGATGCGCAGTGCCCTGGTCTCCAGCGGCACCGTGACCCGCCGCGTCTCTCCGGGCGCGAGAATGGCGCGCGCGAAGCCGACCAGCGCGCATTCCGGCTCGTCGCGATAGACCTGCACGATCTCGCAGGTCTCGCGCTCGCCCGGATTGGTCAGCGCCACAGAGATCGCCCCGTCCTCCGCACGCGCATCGCTCCAGAGCACTTGCGCGTAACCAAGGCCGCTGCCGAACGGATGGCGCGCGGCTCGCCCCTGCGCCACCAGTCCGCGATAGCCGAAGCGCGTGCCCTCGGCGTAAGTCAGCGTCCCGTCCGCCGCAGGGGCGAGGTCGAAGGCGGGATAGTCCGCTTCGTCGGCCGCGATCGTCACCGGCAGACGCCCGCGCGGCTCGCGGCGGCCGCAAAGCACGTCCGCCAGCGCCTGCGCAAAGCCCTGCCCCGGATACCAGACCGAGAGCACGGCGGCAGCGCCATCCTCCCAGCTGCAGTCGAAGGCATGGCCGACGTTGACGATCACCGCCGTACGCGGATTGACGGCGCAGACTTGCGCGATCAGGCGCTCCTGCATCTCGGGCAGGCGGGTGTCGCCGCGGTCCTTGCTCTCGACGCTGGAATCCGATGTCTCGCCCACCATCAGCAGCACCGCATCGGCTCCCCGCGCGGCCTCGACGGCGCGGGCGAGCATGGCCTCGGCGCTGTCGGGGTGGCGAACGCCGTACCAGAGGCCCTGCACACGCCCGCCCAGCCAGTCGAATTCGGCGGTGACGGTGACCTGCTGCCCCTCGGCCAGTTCGATCGCGGCCACGTCGGCATCGCCGCGCTTGAGGACGCCCATGATCTCGGAGGCCGGGACTTCACCGCCTGCCGCCAGCACCTCGCGCCCATCCACAAGGATGCGCGCCGCGCCGGTGGAGCCGAGGTAGAAGCTGTAGAGCCCCGCGCTTTCCGCCGTGAACCGGCCGGACGCGCGCAGCGAGCCGGGCCGGGTGAACTCCGCCTGCTCATGCACGCCGACGAACCACACCAGCGAATTGGTATCGCGCGTCTCACGCGAAAGCACCTCCCCGGTGCAGCCGGGCTGCGCGAAGTATTCCAGCGTCATGCCGCGCGTGCAGCCGTCGCCGATGTCGAGCGCCGGGACCACCGGCATCCCCGGCAGGCGCGGCTGCGGATCGACGCCCGGTTCGAAAACCAGTTCGCAGGTATCGCCATAGGTCTCGCGCAGCGTTTCCAGCGGCGTCGGCGCATCGGGCGAGATCGAAATCTTCGCGAAGGTCCCACCCTGGAAGCACGGCGCGTAGGCATTGGGCCCGATCACCGCCAGCCGCTTCACCGTCCCCGGTTCGAGCGGCAGCATCGCGCCTTCGTTGCGCAGCAGGGTGAAGCCCGCTGCAGCGGCCTCGACCAGCAGCGCCTCGGCCTGATCCATCGGCGCAGGCGCGGCCTTGGGCGCATCGAGGCGGCGGGCGACGGCGGTGACACGGGCAGCGGCGTCATCGACGCGGCTGCGCAGGACCGAGCCCGCCGCGACGGCCGCCTCCACCTTGGATCCGAGGAACCGCGCCGGCCCCGGCATTTCCAGATCGAGCCCTGCGTTGATCGAGCCATCGGTGGAATGGGTGCCGAACCAGTCGCTCATGATCACGCCGCCGAAGGCCCACTCGCCCTTGACGATTCCGGTCAGCACTTCGGCCTGCTCCGCGCACCATGAACCGTTGACGCGGTTGTATGCCGCCAGCAGGCCGACGCAGCCCGCTGCCACCGCATATTCGAACGGCAGCAGGTAGACTTCGCGCAAGGTACGTTCATCGACGCGCACGTCGACTTCGTCACGCGCGGTCTCGCTGTCGTTGCAGACAAGGTGCTTGGCGACCGAGCCGGTGCCGGTCGACTGCAGGCCCATGGCCCACTCGGCGCCGAGAACGCCTGCCAGTACCGGGTCCTCGGAGAAATACTCAAAGGCGCGCCCGGCCAGCGGGCTGCGCGCAAGGTTGAGGTTGGGGGCCAGCACCGCATCGACGCCGCGCGCGACCGCCTCGTGCCCGACGAGTTCGCCGACGCGGCGGCACAAGTCTCGGTCCCACGTCGCGCCCAGCAGCGTCGAGCACGGGCTGAGCAGCGCGATATCGCGCTCGTCCACCCGGCCGCTGGCGATGCCGAGCGGGCCATCGGACATGGTGAAGGCCGGAATGTCCGCCTCGGGCAATGCGACCGAGGACCACATCGCCCCGCCCGCCGTAAGTGCGCTCGCCTGCGTGAGCGTGATGTCCGTCATGCCGAAACCCCGAATGCGAAACCCATGATCTGCTGTGCCTGTGCCCGCACGGCGTGGGCGATGCCGTCATCGGCTAGTGCGCCGTCAGGACCGAACGGCCGCTGCTCCACCGAATTGACCGCGATGCCGACCGGCGTTGGCCAACCGCGCATCGCGTGGACGACGTCGCGCAGCGCGGAAAGCGTCGTGCCGCAGGCCTGCCAGCCCGCCGCCGTCACGACCAGACCGACCGGAAGACCATCGAAGTAGACCCGCGCATCGCTGCGCAAGTCCTCGAGGAGATCGACCGCGTTCTTCACCAGCCCGGAGTAACCGCCGTGATAGCCGGGGCTACCGATGACGAGCGCGTCGCAGCCGCGAACCGCCTCGACCAGAGCCTGTTCCTCGGCCGTGCGCTCGGCATTCTCCGGGTTGAAGTGCGGCAGGCGAGCGAGCGAGGGGCCGTCGAACATCGTCGTCTTGGCACCCATCGCCGCGTATTCGGCAAGGACGGCCCGCACGATCCGCTCGCTGGAAGAGGCCTGGCGGAACGTCCCGCCAAGGCCGACCACCCGCTTGCGGCGGGGCGATGAATTTGCGGTCACTACGCGCTCTCCTGATACGGCGGCGCCCTGTTTCCGGGCGCCTTGTCATTGTTGTCGTCGGCTCGGCTCAGCCCTTGAGCGCGGGCATCACCTTCTCCGAAAGCAGGTGCAGCGTCTGATTGCCCAGTTGCAGGCGCTCGTCGGTGAGCGGGCCGGTCGTCGTGCCGCACAGGATGTTGCCGATGCCCAGCTCCTGATAGGGCTTCAGGTGCTCGATCACCGTCTCGGGCGAGCCGTAGAGGCACCAGGTGCCGATCCAGTCGTCGGTCAGCGCATCGGGCGTGCGGTCGGTCTTCCTGTTGGCGTCGTCGCTCTCGGCGCGGGCGTTGAATTCGGCCTCACGCTCGACCGCGTCCTGATAGCTGCGCAGGATGACTTCGAGTTCCTCGCGCGCCTGCTCGTCGGTCTCGGCGACGTGGACGACCTGATAGGTATGCGTCGTCCAGTCGAGCGCGGAGGCGACCACCTCGTCGCTGTGACCGGCTTCGAGCAGGAAGCCCTTGTAGATGTCGAACCACTTCTTGACGTGGACGAAGGGCTCGGTGCCGCCGATCTTGGGCGGGGTGAAGGCGGGGATGAAGGCGGGCCAGCCGTTCTCGGCGGCGCGGCGCGAACTGGCCTCCTTCATCGCCACCGGCATCAGGCGGGCATGGCCGGGCGTATAGGGCGCCGGCGTGATGCGCTGGAGGACCCGGCCGTTGTACGGCCCGTTCTCGATCACCACGGCGGGATCGTCCATCCGCTTGGCCCAGAGCTGCTCGGCGATGGCGAGGTTGTTCTCGGCAAGGGCGCCCGCGTCCCTGTAGTCCACCGCGAAGCCGATCATCTCCTCGGGCGTGGTGCCCGAACCGACGCCGACGAGCAGCTTGCCGTTGGTCAGCTGGTCGAGGACGTTGATCCGCTCGGCGAAGCGCACGGGGTGATGCAGCGGCACCGACACGACCGAGAAGCCGAAATGCATGTGCGGCATCTGCGCCGCCAGATAGCCTGCGAAGATGAAGCTGTCGCTCGCCACCGGCATGTAACCGTTGAAGTGATGGTCCGGCAGGAAGATCGCATCGTAGTCCAGCGAGGCCGCGAGACGCGCGTGCGCCTCAAGGTCCTTCATCAGCTTGCGATCCTGCTCGGGGCCGAGCGAACGGGCGTTCAGGAAGACGGAAAAGCGCATGTACCCTCCCAAGGGAATCATCGCGACATGGATATGTCGCTAAATTAGAATTGACGTTCTTATTTTGATAAGGTGTTTATTGCTGTCATGTCAACACGTCCAAAGCCTCGCGCTTCCGAAAAAACGCTGGCGGTCGATACCGTCAGCCGAACCCCGCAGCAGGGGCGCAGCAAGGCCTCGTTCGAGCGCATGCTCGTCGCCGCCGAAAAGCTGATGCTCGAGCGGGGTAGCGAGGAGTTCACCCTCCAGGACGTCAGCCAGACGGGCGCCGTCTCGATCGGGTCGATCTACCTGCGCTTCAAGAGCAAGGAGAACCTGGTCCGCGCGGTGATCGCCAACCACCTCGAACGCATGGCGGCGGACGAGGACGCGATGATGGTGGCGGTCAAGGCGAAGGCGACCTCGCTCGACACGTTCATGCCGCGCTACGTGCAGGCGTTCGCCGGAGTGCTGCGCGACCATGCGCCGCTGCTGCGCCTGAGCATGCAGCGCGCCTCGTTCGACCCGCTGGTGTCCGAACCCGGCAAGCAGAGCGCCAACCGCGCCGCCGCGATGGGCATCGCCGCGATGCTCGAATACCGCGAGGCGTTCGGCGGCGACGACCACGAACTGAAGGCCAATGCCGCCTACCAGATCATCTTCGCCACGCTGGCCCGCCAGCTGAGTCTCGGCTCGACTGCCGAATCCGCCTATGCCCACGACTGGGAGCAGCTCAACACCGAGCTGGGCCGGATGTGCCTCGCCTACCTCAAGGCGGATGCCTGACGCGGGATTTCGCCTTTCCGGCAGTATGACACAATCGAGGGGCGCGGCAGCGATGCCGCGCCCCTTCAGTTTATCGCGGGGCCGCAAGGAGGAAACGGTGCGGCCCCGCGATTGCATCTGCCCCGACGTCAGAAGCTGACGCTTGCCCGCACGCCATAGGTGCGCGGCGGCTGGAACTGGTAGTTGTTGGTGTGCGAGACGAAGTTCTGCTGCGCATAGGCCAGCACGTTCTTGTCGAAGATGTTGCGCACGAAGGCGATCACCTTCCAGCCGCCGTGGTCGGGTTCGTACCCGATCGAGGCATTGGCGACGACGAAGCTGGCGGTCGAGATATCGTCGAGGTTGAATGCGGAGAAGTAGTACTTCGACGAATACTTGGCATCGGCATGCGCGGTGATCTTGCCCGCGCCCACCGCGATGTCCTGGTCGAACGACCCGGTGACGGTGAACGAGGGCGCGTTGGGCAGGCGGTTGCCGCTGATGTCCTGCGGGTTGCCGTCACCGTCGTTGACGACAATGCCGTTCCCGAACCTGGTGTGCAGGTAGGCGGCGTTGAGGCCGATGCGCGTGGCCTTGCCCAGCAGTGCCTTCACTTCTGCCTCGGCCCCGAAGATCTTGGCCGAACCCACGTTGAAGATGCCGCTGCCCTGCAGCACGTCGGAAGTCTGCGATGCCTGATAGCCGCGGTAGTTCGAGTAGAACACGTCGCCGTTGATCTGCAGCGTATTGCCCAGCAGCGAGTTCTTGGTGCCGATCTCGAAGGCATCGAGCTGTTCGGAATCGTAAGGCACCGCGGCCGAACTGCCGTTCGAGTTGAAGCCGCCCGACTTGTAGCCGCGATCGTACTTCGCATAGATCAGCGTGTCGGGCTTCGGGCGGAAGTTCAGGCCCGTATGCCAGGTCGGCTGGCTGTCGCTCAGGTTGCCGTCTCCGGGCGTGGTCAGGCGCAGCGCCGGTGCGAAGGGGCTGGCCAGCGCGGGCAGGAACAACAGCGCCTGACCGCTGCGGGTCTTCTTGTCCCAGGTGTAGCGGCCGCCGAGGCTGATCTCGAGCCGGTCGGTCAGGTCGTAATCGACTTGCGCGAAGACCGCCTGCGAACGGGTGCGGATCTTGTAGTCGAACTTGATGCCGTACTGGTCGGGCTGGCCCAGTGCCTCGAGCGGGCCGCCATCCGCAAACAGGCCGGTCATGTCGAGGTTGTAGAGGCCGGAATCGACCGTGTTGTTCTCGCTGAACCGGAAGTAGCCCGCCTGGAAGAACAGCTTGGAACTGCTGTCGTTGCTCACGCGGAATTCGTGGTTCCAGGTCTTGGGGCGCTCGTTCTGGCGGAACTGGCGGTTGGCTGGATATTCCGGGCCGGTCGCGTCGAGGACGTTGACCCAGTTCTGGCTGTCGAAGCCGCCTGCGTAGATGAAGTTGAGGTTGCTGTCGGTCGAGTAGGCCAGTTCCCAGCGCACCCGGTCGCCTTCGAGCGTGGTCTTCTGCGCCGAATTGCCAGGGAACGCGCCGAGATCGCTGAAGCTCGGCTTCGGTCCGCCCAGAGTACCGCGCAGGATCGCATCGCCGTTCACCGTGCGGGAATCGTGCTGATAGGAAACCCAGGCCGAGAGCCCGCCCGAATTGTAGAGTGCCTGGATGCGGCCCGATGCGAAGTCCTCGTCGTCACCGCTGGTGGTGGGACCGTCGATCTTGCGGTAGCCGTCATGCGTCAGGTACGTGCCCGAGGCGCGGATCGCGAAAGTGTCGCTGACGGCCAGATTGGCGCCCATCTCGCCATTGAAGGTGCCGAAGTTCGCCGCCTCCACCGAGGCATAGCCGCCGTTCTCGAACTTGGGGCGATTGGTGATGATGCTGACGAGGCCGCCGGTCGAGTTGCGGCCGTTGAGCGTGCCCTGCGGCCCCTTGAGCACTTCGATGCGAGCAAGGTCGTACATCGAGGAATTCAGCGAGAACGAACGGTTGGTGTAGAACCCGTCGCGCGAGACGGGGACCGAGGGATCGCCGATCTCGGTCACGTCGGTCGAGGCGATGCCGCGCACCGCGACATAGGCCGCGCCTGCGGACGGCGAGATGTTCACGCTGGGATCGATCGTGGCGAGATCGCGGACCGAGGCGATACCCGCGTCGCGCAGCGAGTCACCGGAATAGACGTTGAGCGCGGTCGGCGTGTCCTGCGCGCTGGAAGCGGTGCGGTTGGCGGTGACGATGATGTCCCCGAGACCGGCCTGATCCTGCGATTCGCTCGCCGCGTCCTGCGCCATGGCAATCGTCGGCAGGGCGAATGCGGACACGGAAACAAGCAGGAAATTCAGCTTCATAGATCTCTCCCCAATGCGAATGGCTGCCCTTCTGGGAAGCCGTTATAAAACCAGAATACGCATTCTAATTAATAGATGGAGAATCGGTCGTCAAGCGGGTCGTCAAGGCTATGAGGGAACCACGGTGTGCCGCAATCAAGCCACTTCCGATTTTAGAATATAAATTCTAAATAACTCGTGCCGATTCGCACAGAGGACGGCGGGAGAGGGAAGACAAGCATGATCGATCGACGCACCGTTCTGGCGACCGCCGCCGCATCCGGGCTTGCCACCATGATGGAAACGCCCGCCCTGGCCCGGGCCGCGCGTCCGGTAAATCCGGCGTTTCCCAAAGGCTTCCTGTGGGGCGCGGCGACGGCGGCCTATCAGGTCGAAGGCAACAATGTGAACAGCGACGTCTGGGCGATGGAACATGCCAGCCCCACCGTCTACGCCGAGCCATCGGGCGATGCGGCGAACAGCTTCGCGTTGTGGCGCACCGACCTCGATCTGGTGAAGGGCCTAGGCCTGGGCACCTATCGCTTCAGCCTCGAATGGGCGCGGATCGAACCGGCGAAGGGCCAGTTCTCCATCGCCATGCTCGACCACTACAAGGCGATGATCGAGGGCTGCCGGGAGCGCGGGCTGAACCCGATGGTAACGTTCAACCACTTCACTACGCCCGTCTGGTTCGCCGCGCAGGGCGGCTGGTCCAATCCCGAGGCGCCCGCGCTCTTCGCCCGCTACTGCGACAAGGCCGCGCGCCATCTCGCCGTCGGGATCGGGCAGGCGACGACGCTGAACGAGCCCAACCTCAGCGGGTTGCTCGACATCGTGCTGCCCGGAGATATCGGCAAGCAACTGCTCGGCGCCGACAAGGCCATGCAGGAAGCCGCCGCCCGCACGCATGCGGTGGCGCGATTCCTGCCCGGCAACCCGCTCTACGTCGCCGATCCGCAAGTGGTGCAGGCAAACCTACTCGCGGGCCACAAGGCCGGGCGCGAAGCCATCAAGGCGGTGCGCGGCGACCTTCCCGTGGGCGTCAGCCTTGCCATCATCGACGATCAGGCGGTGGGTCGGAACAGCCTGCGCGACGCGATGCGCAGGAAGCTCTATCAGCCCTGGCTGGAAGCGGCGCGCGGCAACGATTTCGTCGGTGTGCAGAACTACGAGCGCACGGTCTGGAACGACAAGGGCCGCCTGCCCGCACCGCAAGGCGCCGAGACCAATGACGCGGGATCGGAAGTCTATCCGGCCTCGCTGGCGGGCGCGGTGCGTCATGCCCATCAGGTCAGCGGCGTGCCCGTCATCGTCACCGAACACGGCATCAACTCGGCCGACGACACCAAGCGCGCCCGCCTGATCCCCGCCGCGCTGACCGAACTCAAGCGCGCGATGGACGAAGGCGTGCCCGTGCTCGGCTACATGCACTGGTCGCTGGTGGACAATTACGAGTGGGTCTTCGGCTACAAGCCGCAGTTCGGCCTGCACACGCTCGACCGCGCGACGTTCGCGCGGACACCCAAGCCCTCGGCGTACGTGCTGGCCGAGATTGCCCGCCGCAATTCGCTCTAGGGCTGGAGGCGCTGCTTCGTGCGGTAGGCGCGCGGCGACAGGCCGACCTTGCGCTGGAAGAACCGGCTGAAATAGGCGGGATCGGCGAAGCCCACCGAGAAGCCGATCTCCGAAATCGTCAGGTTGGTGTAGAGCAGCGCCCGCTGCGCCTCCAGCAAGGCCCGCTCGTCGAGCATCTCGCCCGGCGAGCGTCCCGCCACTTTGGCGCAGGCCGAGCGCAAGGCGGTCTCGCTCACCCCCAGCGCGGCGGCATGGCTGGAGATCGGCTCGCGCAGGCGGAAACGGCGCTCGATCCGTTCGCGCAGGCGTGCGACCGTCGTGGCATGGGGGCCGACGCGCTCCCCTGCTTCCGCCGTCGCGTCCATGCTGCGGATGGCGACGACCAGCAGCGAGAGCATCGCCGCGCTGACCGCCGCGCGGTGCCCCACCGAGGCCCAGTTCAACTCCCGCATCAGGTCGGCGACGATCCGCCGCACCTGCTCAACCTCCCCGGCCGCGAAGCCGACCGCCCTCGGCCTTGCGAAGAGGTCGGCCAGCGTCTCGTCGGCGGCATTGAGGTCCGCGACATAGCTGCTGCCCACGGTCACCACGAAGCCCTCGCTGTCCTCCAGCCATTCGAAACCGTGCACCGTCGATGCGGGGACGAAAAGGAAGCCCGGCGCTGCAATCCGCAGCAGGGCGCCGTCCGCCTTCATCGCGCCGCCGCCGGAGAGCAGGACGAAGATGTGGTTCAGCTCGGCATGGGCGTGCGGTTGGATCGTCCATTCACTAGGGCGTGACCGATCGTCCAGCGTTTCGACGTGGACGAAGTCCTTGTGCACCAACCTTGGCGCTTCTCCATAGAGATAGAAGGATGGAACTGTCTGCTTGCTCAAGGCCTCGCACCTTAAAGGCTGTCGTTTTAAAGGCTGTCGTTTCGTCCAAGTAATATGTCGGCGCGGCCATGTCCATCACGGGCCGCAGGCGTAGGATGGCGGCACAGCACGGAGCAACGGCGATACCGCCGACAGCTCGGGAGAGGATATTCATGCGCACCAGCGTAGCCATCATCGGCGCCGGCCCCGCCGGCATGTTTCTCGCACACCTGCTCGCGGCCGAGGGTATCGATGCCGTCGTCATCGAGCGGCGCGACCGCGCTTATGTCGAAGGCCGCGTGCGCGCGGGCGTGCTCGAACAGGTCACCACCGATCTGATGCACCGCCTCGGCCTCGGCGAGCGGCTCGACCGCGAGGGCCTCGTCCACGGCGGCACCCAGATCTCGCTCGACGGTTCGCTGTTCCGCATCGACATGGCCGAACTCACCGGCGGCAGCGCGGTGACCGTCTACGGCCAGCAGGAAGTCATGCATGACCTGTTCGAAGCCGCACCCGCACGCGGCCTACGGATCGAATGGAACGCCGAGGACGTCTCGCTGGAGGGTCTCGACACCGACGCCCCCGTCGTGCGCTGGCGCAGCGAGGGCGAGGCACACGAACTGCGCTGCGACTTCGTGGCCGGGTGCGACGGCTACCACGGCGTCAGCCGCGCCAGCATCCCCGCCGACGTCCTGCGCACCTTCGAGCGGGTCTATCCGTTCGGCTGGCTCGGCATCCTCGCCGACGTGCCGCCCGCCGATCACGAACTGATCTACGCCAACCACGAGCGCGGCTTCGCCCTCGCCTCTATGCGGTCGGCCACGCGCAGCCGCTACTACATTCAGTGCGGGCTGGACGAGAGCATCGAGGACTGGCCCGACGAGCGTTTCTGGGACGAACTGTGCCTGCGCATCGGCCCTGACGCCGCATCGCGCGTGACGCGCGGCCCCAGCTTCGAAAAGTCCATCGCACCGCTGCGCTCCTTCGTGTCGGAGCCGATGCGCTGGGGGCGCCTGTTCCTCGCCGGGGACGCCGCACACATCGTCCCGCCGACCGGAGCGAAGGGCATGAACCTCGCGGTGTCCGACGTCATGTTCCTGGGCGAAGCGCTGGTCGAGCACTATCACGGCGGCAGCCAGACCGGGCTCGATTCCTATTCCGCCCGCGCCCTCGCGCGGGTGTGGAAGGCGGAGCGGTTCTCCTGGTGGTTCACCTCGATCACCCACCGCTTCCCCGAGATGGACGGCTTCGCCCGCCGCATCCAGGCTGCCGAACTCGACTATATCCGCGGCTCGCGCGCGGCCCAGCGCACGCTGGCGGAGAACTACGTCGGCCTGCCGATGGGCTCCGAATGATGCCCGCCCTTTCCGATCACCCCCGTTCCGGAGCCATGACCCGTGACTGAAGTTCTGCCCTATGCCCGCGAGGATGCGGGATCGCCGCCATCGCTCGTCCCGGACTACCGCTCGACGGGCCTGCGCAGCCCCTCGCTCGCGCCGCTTCCCCTGCAGCAGACGCTGACCGAGACGACCGGCCCGACCGGCTGCTGGGAGCAGCTGATGGGCGGCGCGATGGCCGACCTCACCGCCCAGCACAAGGCGCCGCCGCAGGGCCAGCGCATCGTCGTCTCGGGCCGCGTGCTCGACGACCGCGGGCGGCCGGTGCCGAACACCGTGATGGAGATCTGGCAGGCCAATGCCGCCGGGCGCTACATCCACGGCAAGGACAACTGGGACGCGCCGCTTGACCCCAACTTCACCGGCGCGGGCCGCGTCATCACCGACGATCAGGGCCGCTACAGCTATACCACGATCCGTCCCGGCGCCTATCCCTGGGGCAACCACAAGAATGCCTGGCGCCCGGCGCACATCCATCTCTCGCTGCTTGGCCCGGCGTTCTCGACGCGGCTTGTGACGCAGCTCTATTTCCCCGACGATCCGCTGATCGAGATCGATCCGATCGCCAACGCCGTGCCGATGCCCTACCGTAACCGCATGGTCTGCCGCTTCGACATCGCGACAACGGTGCCCAACTGGGCGCTCGGCTACCTGTTCGACGTGGTGCTCAAGGGCCGCGACCAGACCCCGTTCGAGGACTCCGACCATGACCACTGACCTCGAAACCCGCAATGCCGCTCCCCGTGCGGACAATCTCGACCCTGCGCTGTTCGGCCAGACGCCCTCGCAGACGGTCGGTCCCTTCTTCCACTACGGGCTGCCGTGGAAGGGCGGCGCGGACCTCGTCGGCGCGTCCGACATGGGCGCGCGCCCGGAGCTGTTCCCCGAGGCGCACTACGTCCTCAACGTCAGCGCTCCCAAGGACGCGCCCGAGGGCGAGGTGATCGCGCTGGCGGGCTGCGTCTACGACGGCAACGGCGATCCGATAAGCGACGCGATGATCGAGATCTGGCAGGCCAATGCCGCCGGTCGCTATCGCAGCGCCGACGACCCGCGCGAGGATCTGGCGATCGACCCGAACTTCACCGGATTCGGCCGCGCATCGACCGACGAGAGCGGCATCTACCGCTTCCGCACCGTCAGGCCGGGCCGTGTTCCGGGACCGGGCAACACGCTGCAGGCGCCGCACATCGCGGTGTCCGTATTCGGGCGCGGGTTGCTCAAGCGCCTGCCCACCCGCCTCTATTTCGAGGGCGCCGAGGGCAACGAGACCGACCCGGTGCTCGCTCAGGTGCCCGAGGAGCGCCGCGACACCCTGATCGCCCGCCGCCAGGAGGACGGCACGTGGTGGTTCGACATCGTCATTCAGGGCGAGCGGGAAACGGTGTTCTTCGACCTGTGAGCCGCCTCATCGCCCAGCGCGCCGCCGCCACGGCATCGATGCTCGCCGTCCATGACGACGCGGCGGTGATCGCCCATGCCCTCGCGTTCGAGAGCGCGCTGGCCACGGCGCAGGCGGCCGAAGGCGTGCTCTCCGCCGAGGCCGCGCAAGCCATCGCCTCGACCTGCACCGCGCTGGAAATCAACCCGGCAGCGCTGGCCGAGGAGGCAGCGCTGGCCGGAACCCTCGCGATCCCGCTGGTGGCACGCCTGCGCGCCGCACTCCCGCTTGAAGTCGCCCCACTGGCGCACAAGGGCGCGACCAGCCAGGATGTCGCCGATACCGTGATGATGCGGCAGGCCGTGGCCGCGCATGCGCTGCTGCAGGCCGACGCCGCGCGCATCGATGCCGCGCTGGCCGCGCTGGCGCAGGCCGAGGCGGAGCGCCCGGCAATCGGTCGCACCTTGCTGCAGGATGCGCTGCCGATCGGCTTCGGTCTGCGCATCGCCCACTGGCGCGCCGGGATCGTCGAGGCCGCCGCGCGCCTCGCCGCCGAGATCGCCGCGCATGCCTGCGTGCAGCTGGGCGGAGCCGCCGGAACCCGCGCCGGTATGGACGGCAAGGGCGAAGCGGTCGCGCGCCGCATGGCCGCAGACCTTGGCCTGAGGCCGTCGCCGCCATGGCACGGGCGGCGCGGCGGGGTGGCCGCCATCGCCGCTGCCCTCGGCATTCTGATCGGCGCGGCGGGCAAGATGGCGCGCGACGTCGCCCTGCTCGCCCAGAACGGCGTGGGCGAAGCGCGCGAGCCCGCCATCCCCGGACGCGGCGGTTCCTCGGCCATGGCCCACAAGCGCAATCCCACAGGCTGCCAGGTCGCGCTCGCCGCAGCCACCCGCTCACCCGGCCTCGTCGCGGGCGTGCTTGGCGGCCTGCCGCAGGAGGAAGAGCGCGGCCTCGGCGGATGGCAGGCCGAAGCGCCCGCGCTCGCCGAACTGTTCTGCCTCGCCTCGGGCAGCCTCGATGCGCTGGCGGTGGTCGCCGAGGGGCTGGAAATCGACGCGGACGCCATCGCCCGCAACCTCGGCGCGGCAGGACCCGGCCGCGACATCGGCGAGAGCGCAGCGATCACCGCTGCGCTGCTGAAGATCGAACGGAAAGGATAGACGTGCCCTTCGCAATGAATGACGGCGTCCGGCTCTACTGGAAGCTGGATGGTTCGGTCGACGCCCCCACGCTGATCCTGCTCAATTCCATCGGCACCGACATGGGCCTGTGGGATACCACCCTGCCCGCGCTGCTGCCGCATTTCCGCGTGCTGCGCATTGATACGCGCGGCCATGGCGCCTCCGACGCGCCGGAAGGCGACTACAAGCTGCCGCAGCTGGCAGCCGACGTCGTTGCCGCGATGGAAGCGGCGGGCATCCCGCACGCGGCCATCGCAGGCGTGTCGCTGGGCGGGATGATCGCGATGCAGATGGCGCTCGACTTCCCAGATCGCGTGGAAGCGCTGGCGCTCGTCTGCACATCCGCCCACATGGATGCGCCTTCGTGGAACACCCGCGTCGAGACCGTGCGGGCGCAGGGCACCCAGGCCATCGCCGAACTCGCCATGGGGCGCTTTCTCTCACCCGGCTTCGTGCGGACCCATCCGGCAATCGCACAAGGGCTGCGCGGCAGCCTCGTAGCCATGGCGGACGCGGGATATGCGGGCTGCGGCGCGGCAATCCGCGACATGCAGCTTGCCGAGCGGCTCCCCGCCATCGCCGTGCCCACGCTGATCGTCGCGGGCGACCGGGACACCTCGACCCCCTTCGTCGGCCACGGCGAACACCTGGCGGACGCGATCCCGGGCGCCGAGGTCATTCACCTGGACTCCTCGCACCTGCCGCCGATCGAAAGCCCGGCCGCGCTGGGCGGGGCGCTCATCCGTTTCCTTGCCGACACCGCGCAGTCCGAGGCGGCAGCCGACACGCTGTTCGAAGCCGGGCTGCTCAACCGCAGGCGCGTGCTCGGCGACGAATGGGTGGATCGCTCGCTTGCCGCGCGCACCCCCTTCAACGCCGATTTCCAGGCAATGATCACGCGCATCGCCTGGCAGGAAATCTGGAGCCGCCCCGGCCTTGACGACCGCACCCGCCGCCTCGTCGTCCTTGCGATCACCGCAAGTCTCGGCCGCTGGGAGGAATTCGCACTCCACGTCCGCTCCGGCCTGCAGCGCGATGGTTTCACTCGCGAGGAGCTGAAGGAAGTGCTGATGCAGACCGCGATCTACGCGGGTGTCCCGGCCGCCAACACCGCCTTCGCCGAGGCAGCCCGGATCATCGCCGAGATCGACGCCGCGCAAGCAGGATAAGCCGGACCGGCGGCGGCGTCTTAGTCGCCGCCGCCGAGCGAGGCGAGAAAGCGATGGAGATCGGCGCTGAGGCCGGTCAGCCCGTCCTCGTCCTCGAAGACCGAATGGCCCGCCGCGTATCGGGCGTAAGTCACCCGGTCCGCAGGAACCCCGGCCTGCTCCAGCGCGAACTGGCCTGCGTAGACCGGCGTGGTGATGTCGTAGTACCCGCCGCCCGCGAAGACCTTCAGGCCGGGCTGCGCATCCATCGCCGCCTTGAGATAAGGTGCGAACGACATGGCGCGGTAGCTGCCGCCGTAGTCCTTGTCCCAGTTCCACTTGAAGTTGATGCCGAGATTGAGGCTGCGATAGGGGCTCGGCGCGGAGTAGCCGAGTTCGTCCTTGAGATAGCCCTCGATCCCGGCGCTGGTGCCCGAACCCAGCGACATGGACGGATCGTCGAACGGCGGGCGCAGCTTCGATTCCGCGATGGCGCGGGTCGCCCGGCCGTCGAGCTGGCCGGTGCGCAGGCCCTTGTCCGCCAGCAGCGCGAGCATGAAGTCGTAGTTGTCGAGGCGCAGGTTCTTCCCCTCGATGGTATCGGCGGGGATGCCGATCAGCGCCGACATGCGCTCGGCCACCTGCCTGCGCTCGGCCTGCGGCAAGGCCGGGCCACGCATGAGGGCGGAGGCATATTCGGTCTGCGCGAAGTTCAGCGCCTCGGCATAATGCTGGGCCACCGTGCGCCCGCCCCGGTCGATCGCCTGATGATACCACGCGACCGCCGCGAAGGTCGGCAGGTGCATCGCCTCGGACAGTACCGGACCGTCCGCATCGCCGATCGCCAGCGACAGCAGGACGACGCCTGCAGGAAGCGCCTTCTTCGCCTTCATGTCCTCGTTGAGGATCGCCAGCGCGCGCGAGGTGCCGTAGCTTTCGCCGACCAACACGCGCGGCGAGGCGGTGCGGCCGTTGGCCTTCACCCACGCCTCGATCATCGCCGAGACGCCGCGCGCATCGCCGCCGACGCCCCAGTATGCGCTCGCGTCGCGGTCCTTCACCGGCATGCTCGCGCCCGTGCCCACCGGGTCGATGAAGACGAGGTCGGCGACGTCGAGCAGGCTGTACGGATTGTCCTCCAGATGCGCCGCGTCGCCCTTGCCGACGATCCGGCGCGGCCCGAGCGCCTGCATGTGCAGCGGCGAGGACGAGGCGCCGGGGCCACCGTTGAAGACGAACAGGACCGGCCGCTTCGCCAGATCGCCCTTGGTCTCGGCGACGTAGGCGTAGCTGACGCCGACCGCCACGGGAGCGCCGTCCGCGCCCGGCATCGGCAGTTCGGTGACCACCGCCTTGTACGCCAGCTTGCGCCCGGCGATCTTCGCGGAATGGCGGGTGACGACGACGCGGTCGGTGGCCGTATCGCGCGGAACCATCGGCTCCATGGCGCGAAGGAACGCGGGCGACATCGGCGCCTCCCCGTCCTGTGCATGGACGACAACCGAGGTCGTGGCGAGGAGCATGGCGGCGGTAACAATGGCGGCGGCGGAAAAGTGACGCATGGGCATTTCCTGCAGGATCAGGCGCGCGGCAGCGCGGCGAGGAGGCGGTCGATGTCGTGCTCGTCCGTGAAGACCGAAGGGCAGACGCGGAAGCGGTTGCGCGAAAGCGTGATGCGCACTTGCGCGGCCTTCAGGGGGTCAGACAACTTGGCGTAGGCGCCTTCCAGCGCGCAGGTCACCAGCGGCGTGCGCGATCCTTCGGGCGTGACGATGGCGTAGCCCTTCGCTGCCAGCCCTTCGCGCAGGCGCGCCAGCAACGGCAGGCGGTGCGCCACCATGCGCTCGACGCCAAGGCCGAGGATATAGTCCAGCGACCAGTCGAGCTGGGCCAGTACCGCGTGGGACCGGGTGCCGCCCGCGAATAGCCCCTCCATATCGCCGCGCAGGGTGGTGTCGGCGATCGTCTCGCCCGGCGGATCGAAGGGGTAGACGTGCGGCGCGAACCCGGAGAGCTGGTAATAGCCGAAATGGGTGCGCTTCAGCCGCTCGCGCAAGTTGGCGCGGGCGTAGAGGAAGCCGAGGCCGAAGTCCCCCATCAGCCACTTGTAGCTGGCGGTGGAGGCGAAATCGACGCCGCTTGCCCGCACGTCGATGGGAATGGTGCCTGCCGCGTGGATAATATCCGCATAGACCAGCGCGCCGCGCGCATGGGCGATCTCGCAGATGCGCTTCAGGTCATGCTCGAAGCCGTTGTAGGTCGATACCAGCGAGAGCGCGACGAGCCGCGTTCCCGGCGTGATCGCCCGCTCGTAAGCCTCGACGGAGATGCGCCCGCCTTCCGGCCGCAGCCAGGCGACGTCGACGCCCTGCTTCGCCAGTTCCTCGTAGAGATAGAACGAGCCGAAGAAGTGCAGCGTGTCGGTGACGATGCGCCCGCCGCCGTGCGGGAAGTCCAGCGCCTCGATCACCAGCTGCTCGCCTGCGGTGGTGCTCTGGACGAAGGCCAGTTCCTCCGGTGCGGCGTTGATCAGGCGGGCGAAATTGGCCTTCACGCGCGTCTCGACCTCGTCGGTCGGGTAGTGGCCCTCCATGGACGTGCGCTGGTCGAGGTAGCGCTGCACCGCCGCGCGCGCGCCGAGCGGGATCGGGTGCATCGTCCCGCTGTCGAGGTAGCCCGCCACGCTGGGCGCGAAGGCTGCGCGATCCGGCAATGCGGTGGGCTTGATCACGGCAGCCGCACGGGCCGCGACAGGCACCGCCACCGGCACGGCGCTCGCTGCCGCCAGTACGCCGCGCCGTGTCATTCCCTTGATCTCCATGCGCGCTCCTGTGCTCCGTGCCATGCACACTAACCCGGGCTTTGCGAATAGAATTCGCCGATGTTGCGCGCCGGAAGCGCCATAGCGACGCACGGCACCCTGTCCAACAGCCCCCAACTGCGCATAAAAATGCCTCGGCCCCGCCGCTATCGTCGATGCGTGATCCGGAGACCCATGATGCTGCGACTGGCTGCCATTCCCGCCCTGCTGATGACCGTGGCCCTGCCCGCGCATGCCGCGTCGGTCTGCAAGGCGGATGCGGTAGAGACCCGGCACCATGCCGTGATCGCCGGAAAGCGCATCGATTATGCCGCCTGCGCCGGGACACTGCCGGTCCGCAACCTCAAGGGCGAGGTGCGGGGGCGGATCTTCTACACCGCCTACATCGTACCGAAGCGCAAGCAGCGCCCGCTGACTTTCGTGTGGAACGGCGGCCCCGGCGCGGATTCGCGGCTGCTGCAGTTCCATGCGCTCGGCCCGCGCGTGATCGCCGAGGGACGCCTCGCCGACAATCCGGCGAGCCCGCTCGCGATCAGCGACCTCGTCTTTGTCGATCCCGTTGGCACCGGCTTCAGCCGCGCCGATGCGCCGGAACATGCCGCCGATTTCTACGGCACGCGCGCGGACATCGCCTCCGTCGCCGGGTTCGTCGGCGACTGGCGCAAGGTCTATAACCGCGCTGCCGCACCGCTCTACCTCGCGGGCGAGAGCTTCGGCACATGGCGCGCGGCAGGCGTCGCCGAGGCGCTGGTGGATGCAGGCACGCCGGTCGCGGGCATCGCACTGATCTCGGGCGGCATCCCGCTCGGCGACATGTCCGACCGTAACCTGATGCGCGCGCTCTCGCTCGACAGCCGGATCGCCACCGCCCATGCGCTCGGCCGTCTTGCGCCGGGTGCCGACCGCGCGAAACTGCTGGCCGAAGCGCGCAGATGGGCCGTGCAGGTCTACGCCCCGGCTCTCGCCGCGCCCGATACACTGTCCCCGCAGAAGCGCGAAGCGGTGATCACCGCGCTGGCCCGCTATCAGGGCCTCGATCCCGCCTTGATCGACGGCAAGACGCTGTGGGTCTCGCCCCGCCAGTTCCGCACCGCGCTGCTCGCGGGAGAAAAGAAGACGCTCGACGTCTTCGACATGCGCCGCTCCGGACCTGAACCCGACGAGGCTGCGGAAAACGCGCTCGTGCTCGATTACTACCGCACGACGCTCGGCTACCGCGCGGGCAGCTATGCCGGGATCGACGCCCCGGCCTCGAACGCGGGCAGCGCGTGGCAGTACGACCAGTCGCCGATCACCAAAGAGTCGCTCGCCCGCGCCATGGCCGGAGAAGGCCCGCCCAGCCCCTCGCAGCCCTGGACCCTGCGCGCGATGGAGAAGATGCCGACGCTGCGCACCTGGGTCGCTGCCGGGCGTTTCGATTCGCTCAACAGCTGCGCGGGCAATCAGGCGACCGTCGCGGCGCTGCCCGCTTCGGTCGCCGCGCGCTTCGTGCTGAACTGCTACGAAGGCGGCCACATGATGTATGAGGATGATCGCGAAACCCTGCGCTTCGGGCGTGAGCTTTCCGCGTTCCTGCGATAACGCGCATAAATCTTGCGCCCTTAATTGCAATCGCAGCGGAAACGGGCGAGCGATGCGCCGGGGCCGGTGCGAACGCAAAACTATTCCCGGTGCCTGCCTCTATCCTGACGGACAGGGAAACGCTGCGCCAACGCGGCGGCCTTCAGGGACACATCGGGGAATTCGGGCATGACACTTCGCAGGCAGACACGCACGCTTCTGGCCACCACCGCACTCTCGGTCGCCGTGTTCGGCACGCCGGTCCACGCGCAGGACCTGCGCCCCGCCGCGTTCGATGGCGCCGGGGCCGAAAGCGCCGGTGAAGCCATCGTCGTCACCGGATCGCGCATCCGCCGCGCGCCCAATTCCGATGCCGCCCCGGTCCTCGAAGTCGGCCAGCAACAGATCCTCGATCGCGGCTATGTCAGCGTCGCCGATGCCCTCAACGACCTGCCCTCCAACGTGCCGACGCTCAATCAGGCGGACGGTTCGGGCGAGAGCAGCGGTTCGGGCATTCAGGCGCCCAACCTCTTCAACCTCGGCACCGGGCGCACGCTGACCCTGCTCAACGGCCGCCGCATGGTGACCAGCAGCTCGGGCATCGGCGGGGCTGCCGGTGGCGGCGACGCGCAGGTCGATTCCAACATCCTCCCTCTCGGCTTGCTCGAGCGCGTCGAGGTCTATCAGGGCGGCGGCGCAGCGGTCTACGGTTCGGACGCGATCGCGGGCACGGTGAACTACATCCTCAAGAAGGACTTCACCGGCATCGAGCTGGACGGCCAGACCGGCATCTCCGACCGCGGCGACTACGGCACCTACTCGCTGCGCGGCACCGCGGGCTTCAACTTCGCCGAAGGTCGCGGCAACTTCGCGGTCGACGTGGGCTGGTCGAAGACGCCCTCGCTGCGCTTCTCGGATCGCCCGCTGTCGAACCTCGGCCGCCTGACCGTCACAAACCCGGCCAACACCGGTCCCAGCGACGGAATTCCGTCGGTCAAGGAAATCTTCAACGCCGGGTTCTGGCCGTTCAACGGCAACGGCGTGATCTTCACCGCGCCCGCCCCGCCGCCCAGCTTCCTGCTGCGCAACGGCGCGGGCAGCGCGCTGCAGTTCGGCAGCGACGGCAGCATCATCCCCTACAATCCCGGCACCATCCAGGGCATCCCCTTCGCCTTTGACGGCGAGGGCTTCCCCTATCAGGAACTGGCGGGCCTGCGCACCGGGGTCGAGCGCCTGACCGCCAACGCGATCGGCCACTACGACCTGACCGATCGCATCACCCTCTCGGCCGAATTCCTCTACGCCAACACCAAGGGCCGCGAGATCCCGCAGCGCAACAGCCGCACCGTGCTGAACGGCGGCACTTATGCCGGGCCGATTGCGTTCACCATCAACAACGCCTTCCTGACCGACGAGGCCAAGGCCGCGCTGATCGCCGCCCGCCCCAGCTTCGCCAACGGCGCGCCGCTATACCTGTCGAAGTACTTCTACGACCTCGTCCCCGACCCGGTGCAGACCTACAACACCGACACCTGGCGCGGCGCCCTGACGCTGGACGGTGACTTCGACGTCGGCAGCCGCAACTTCTACTGGTCGGTTTCGGGCAGCTACGCCCGTGTCGAGGGCAGGCAGCGCAGCTGGCAGGTCGTCAACAGCCGCTACAACAATGCGATCAACTCGGTCCTCTCCGGCGGGCAGGCGGTCTGCGCGATCAACGCCGATGCCGACACCACCAACGACGACCCGAGCTGCGCGCCGATCAACCCCTTCGGTACGAACACCGTCAGCGATGCCGCGCGCGACTACGTCAGCACCCGCGCCGGGATGGACTGGACCAACGAGCAGATCGACGTTCTTGCCACCTTGGGCGGCACGCTGTTCACGCTGCCGATGGGCGAGGTGCAGTTCAGCGCCGCCTATGAACACCGCGACGAGAAGGCCGCGTTCAGCCCGCTGCAGGCCAACCGCGACGGCGTGTTCGGCGACGGCTCGCAGCAGGTGGCGCAGTCGGGCGGCTACAACACCGACGAGCTTTCCGCCGAAGTCATCGTGCCGCTGATCGGCCGCGACTTCACCCTGCCGCTGGTCAAGCTGCTCGAATTCAAGGGCGCCTTCCGCTACGTCGACAACTCGTTCGCGGGCACCGAGAGCGTGTGGGACGCGGGCCTGCGCTGGGAAGTCACCGACGGCGTCACCTTGCGCGGATCGCGCAGCCGCAACTTCCGCGCGCCGACGCTGACCCAGCTGCTCGCGCCGACCAGCACGTCCATCGAATCGGCAGGCTACGACCCTTGCGATGCCGACCGGATCAACGCGGGCTCCAACCCGTCGGTCCGCTACGCCAACTGCCTTGCGCTGTTCACCGCCAACCCGACGTTCGGCGTCGACGGGGACGGCACCGGTGCGGGCCTGAGCGCCGCCGACCGCCTCGCCCGCTTCCAGAGCCCAGCGGAGAACTTCAACCGCACGACCGTCACCAGCGGCGGCAATCCGAACCTGCGCAACGAGATCTCGGACACGCTGACTTACGGCATCGTGCTGCAGCCGCGCTTCGTGCCCGGACTGTCGATCAGCGTCGACCGCATCGAGATCGACCTCAAGGACGGCCTCTCGGCCTTCACCACCGAGGACTTCGCCGCGGCCTGCTTCGACGATCCGAACCCGGCGGACGCGGTGTGCAGCGCCTTCACGCGCCTCGTCACGCCCGATGCCACCACCATCGGCGGCACCATCGTCACCGGCACCACGACCACCTTCAACGCGGGCGTTATGAAGTACCGGGGCGAAACGTACACGATCGACTACGCCTTCGCACCCGGCGATCTGTTCGGCGGCAACGACCTCGGCACCCTGCGACTGACTGCGAATGCCACGCACAACACCCTGCTCACCACGTCGGTGACGGGCACCACCTTCATCCGCACCGACGACACGTACCGCAGCCCCGAATGGGTCGGTCGGTTCAACGCGGTGTGGGACAAGGGGCCGGTGCGCGTCAGCTACCAGCTTGACTACCTCGGCCGCACCCGCGCCGCTTATGACGCGACCGTCGAGACCAATCCGAATCCGATCCTCAAGTCGAACATCGTCCACTCGATCTCGGCGCAGGTCGAGGCCGGGAACATGACCTTCCGCGCAGGCATCGACAACCTGACCGACAAGGCCCCGTCCTATCCGCAGATCGCCTATGGCGACATCCTCGGCCGCCGCTTCTTCGTCGGCGCGCGCATCAAGCTGAAGTGATCCGATCCGCCGCCGGTGCATGACGCGCTGGCGGCGGTTTCATTCCCGCATCGAACGGAAAAACAGACGATCCCCGCGATGAACCCGCCGATGCCCCCCTTTCCCTCCCCCACTCCCGACGACGCCGGGATCGGCTCGTACTCGCAGTGGGTCCGCAAGGTGATCCGCTCGGTCCGCTCCGAGCGCAACCTGCTGGTCAGCCTGTTCGACAGCTCCGTGCCCGAGCCAGTGGACCTGCTGCGCCGGATCGTCGTCGAGGAATTCGCCGAGCCGGTGACCTCGCGCTACACCAGCGCCTTCAACGGCAATCCCTACGTCGTCGAGCAGCTCGCCCGGCGCTACGGCGTGGCGACCGACCGCGTGCTCTGCGCCACCGGAGCGACCGGCGCGCTCTCGCTGATCTACCGCGCCCTCGTCGGTCCCGGGCAGTCGGTGCTGGTCGAGACGCCCGGCTTCGACCTGTTCCACACCATCGCCCGGACCAACGGCCTTGGCGTTGATCAGTTCACCCGGCAAGGCGATGGCTTCACCATCGACCCCGACGAGATCGCCGCGCGGATCACTCCGATGACGCGGCTGATCGTGCTGTCCAACCTGCACAACCCTTCCGGCATGGCGGTGGATCGGGACATGCTGCTGGCCATCGCCCGCATCGCCGAGGCACGCGGCATTCATGTCGTCGTGGATGAAGTCTACGCCGCCTATGTCGATGCCGATGTGCGCCCACCCTCGGCGGTGTCGCTCTCGCCCGCGATCATCGGGATCGACAGCCTGACCAAGTCCTACGGCCTCAGCACCCTGCGCTGCGGCTGGATCGTCGCGGACGAGGCCCCGATGCGCCGCATCCGCGCGCTGGCGGACGAGACCGAGTTCGGCGTCTCCAACCTCGCCCACGCCGCCGCCGCGCTGGTGCTGGAGCGGCCCGAGCCGTTCGACACATACCGCGACGCGATCATGCGCAAGGCCCGCCCGATCATCGAGAGCTACCACGCCCACTGGCGCGCCGAGGGCCTCGTCTCGGGCGAGCTGCCGCGCTTCGGCTGCATCGCCTTCCCGCGCCTGACCGGGATTGACGACACGATCGCCTTCTCCGAATGGCTGGCCGAACGCTGCGGCGTGGTCGTGGCGCCGGGGGAATACTTCGGCGCCGCCGGGCACATACGCATCGGCTTCGCCCGTGCCCCGGCCGACGTGGACTACGGATTGCAGGCATTGACCGACGGGCTGGTCCGCTACCGCGACCTGCTAGCCGCCAGAGGGACGAACTGAACATGCGCACTTGGCTGACCCTCGCGCTGGCGATGCTGGCGAGCACTTCGGCTATCGCGCAGGAAGCGCCCACCGTCGCGGCGAAGATAGAAGGCAGCACCGAACAGAGCCTCAAGGTCGGCAGCAAGCGCCTCGCCTTCACGGCCGAGGCGGGCACGTACCCGGTCGCGAGCAAGCCGGGACGCAGCGACGCGACCGCCGGTTACGTCGCCTATGTCCGCAAGAGCGCCTCTGCCGAGCGCCCGGTGCTGTTCGTCTTCAACGGCGGCCCGGGCGCAGCCTCGGCCTATCTGCAGATGGGCGCACTCGGCCCGATGCGGGCGCATGTCCCGCAAGACCCCGCCGCGCCGCTGCCCGTCGAGGTGGACGTGTCCGCCAACCCGGCCTCGCTGCTCGACGTTGCCGACCTCGTCTTCCTCGACCCGCCCGGCACCGGCTTCTCCGAAATCGGCAAGGACGCCGACCCCGCCTTCTACCAGTCGGTGAAGGGCGATGCGGATGCCGTCTCGCAGGCCGCCCGCGCCTGGCTCGCCGAGAACCACCGCACCGCCTCGCCGCTGTTCATCCTCGGCGAGAGCTACGGCACCATCCGCGCCGCCGCGATGGTCGATGCGCTGAAGGCGCAGGACAGCGCCCTCAAGGTGCGCGGCGTGCTGCTGCTCGGGCAGGCGCTCAACATGATCGAGACCTCGCAGCGGCCCGACAACGTGGTGACCTACCCGGTCTCGCTGCCGACCCTCGCCGCGCTGGCCTGCTACCACCACAAGCGCCCCGCGCCCTGCGACCCCGCCGCCAGCGCCGCAGAGGCCGCCGCCTTCGGCCCGGCCTACCTCGACGCGCTCTACAAGGGCCGCGCGCTGGACGAGGCCGATCGCGCCAAGGTCGCCGCCAAGCTGGCCGACCTCACCGGCATCCCCGCCGCCTTCTACCTCACCCACGACTTGCGCATCTCCAAGGAGCGCTTCCGCGTCGAACTGCTGCGCGACGAGGGCAAAGTGCTGGGCCGCTACGACGCGCGCTACACCGCGCCGCTCCCGGCCAACGCAGGCGAGATGGTCGGCCCCGACGCCTTCTCCGCCGTGTCCGACCTCTACGGCAAGGCGGTGATCGGCCAGCTCGCCAGCATCGGCGTGGCGAACCCGGAGCGCTACAAGGTCATCACCCGCTTCCCCGGAGAATGGTCCTACGGCGCGGGCGACAGCCCATTCAACGACTGGCCGTTCATGGCCCGCCTCGAAGCCGCGATGGCCGCCGAGCCCAAGCTGCACCTGTTCGTCGGCACCGGCCTCTACGACCTCGCAACTACCGTCGGTGCGGCGGATTACCTCTTCGCGCAATCCAGCCTGACCGAAGACCGCTTCGTCAACCACCGCTATCCCGCTGGGCACGTCGCCTATTCCGACGACGTCAGCTGGCGCAGGCTAGTCGCCGACATCCGCGCCTTCGTCATCGCGGGCAGCAAGCCGTGAGCGACGAGCAGAAACTCGCCAAGGGCATCGACCTCTGGGGCGTCGTCGCGCTGGGCCTCGGTACGGCGGTGGGGGTCTCGATCTTCTCCGCGATCGCGCCCGCCACCGCGATCGCCGGTCCCGCGATGCTGCTCTCGGTGCTGGTCGCAGCGCTGCCGATGTACCTGATCGCGGTGAGCTATGCCTTCCTCGGCTCGGCGCTGCCGGTGTCGGGCGCCTCGTTCGCGTGGCCCGCGCGGTTCCTGCACCCCGCGCTCGGCTTCTTCATCGCCTGGGCGCGGATCATCGCCAACATGGGGGCGATGGTGGTCCTGGCGCTGGTCCTCGTGCGCTACGGATCGATGATCCTGCCGCTGCCGGTCAAGCCGACGATGTTCGCGGTGCTGGTGCTGGCGCTGCTCGCCAACCTGTTCGGCGTCCATATCGCCGCGACCGTGCAGAAGTGGCTGCTGGCTGCGATGCTGATCCTGTTCGCGGTATTCATCGGCTGGGGCGGCGCGACGACGGTGGACATCTCCCGCCTCGAACCCCTCTTCCCCAACGGCCTGCACGGCATGATCGCGGCGATGCCGCTGCTGATGGGCCTGTTCTTCGGCATCGAGGCCGCGACCGAGGCAGGCGCCGAAGTCGCCGACAGCCGCCGCGCCATTCCGCTGGGGATCGCCCTGTCGATCGGCTCGGCGACGCTGCTCTACCTTGCCGTGGGCTTCGTGGCGCTCGGCGTGCTGGGCGCTCCGGCACTGGGATCGAGCGAGGCGCCGATCCTCGACGCCGCCAAGGCGTTCATGGGGCCGGTGGCGACGCCGGTGATCGTGCTGGCGGCGGTGCTGTCGATCGGCAAGTCGCTCAACGCGATGTTCGCGATGTTCAGCCGCAGCCTCTACGCCATGGGCACGGCGGGGATGCTGCCCGCCGCGCTCGGCCGGGTCCATCCACGCTGGCAGACGCCTTACGTCGCGCTGCTGGCGGTCTTCGCCATCGGCTGCGCGGGACTGCTGCTGCCGATGGAGCTGACTTTCCTGTTCCTGGCGGTCAACATCCCCAACCTGCTGAAATACGCCAGCATCTGCCTCTCCGCCGCCCGCGTGGTCGAGCGGCACGACGATCTCTACGAGGCTGCCGCCTTCAAGTTCGCCCGCCCGACGATGCGCGCCTTCGCCTATGCCGGAGCCGCCTGCGCACTGGCCCTCGCACTGGTGGGGCTGGAGGCCGACTGGCGCCCTTACGCCCTGCTCGGCGGTTGGGTGCTGGCGGGCGCGGCGTTCCGCCTGCTGCACACCCGCGTCCGGGGCTGACCGACCGGCAGGTTTACACAGTTTACACCGTCCAGGATGAAAAGGTGTCACCTTGGGGGCGGAATGTGTCACCTTGCGACTGAAAGGTGTAACCTTGGCCCGGTAAGGTGACACTTGAGCCCGCCAACCTGTCACCTTGGCACGAAAGGTTGTCACCTTGCGGAAGGGGGCCGACGGGTCATACGGGCACTTTAACCCACACAAACGACTGTAGGAAAACGCCGATCCGAACGCCCAGGCAACCAGCGGCGGCGGCGCCCCCGCCACCTCGCAATGGCGCCGATCTGCTGGCGCAGCTTGCCGCTCCATCGTTCGACGAACGTTTCGAGATCGCCAATCTGGTGATAGGCGGCAGTTGGAGCGGATACCCCAACGAGAGCACGCCGCTTCCCGCCCGCGACGATGTGCGCCGGATCACCATCTGGCCGCATCCGCAGCCTGCCCGATGCCGGTGACAGGCCGGGATGAAGCGGCCTGCCAGCCGCGCCTGCCCCATTTCCTTAAGCACGTCCCCTGATCATTCTAACGACTTGAGTTGATTTGAATGCGCTGCAACATATCCCGCACGCGCGGAAGCGGCTGGGCTTGACTCACGCACGGCAGCGTAACGGGAAATGGGATGTGGAAGCGATGCAGCACGAAGAGAAGGCCGATCTACCTTACCTGCGCAAGGTCGTGGGCGCCTCGATGGCGGGCACCGTGGTCGAGTGGTACGAGTTCTTCCTGTACGGAACGGCCGCCACGCTCATCTTCGGCAAGCTGTTCTTCCCGGCCACCGGCAATGACCTGGACGGCGTGATCGCAGCGTTCGCCACTTATGCGGTCGGCTTCATCGCGCGACCGCTGGGCGGCATCGTGTTCGGTCACATCGGCGACAGGGTCGGGCGCAAATCATTGCTCCAGTTCAGCCTGATGCTGATCGGCTGTTCGACATTCCTGATGGGCTGCCTCCCTACTTTCGGCTCGATCGGCTATTGGGCGCCGGTCCTTCTGGTGGTCCTGCGTTTCGTGCAGGGGTTCGCGCTGGGCGGGGAATGGGGCGGCGCAGTGCTGCTGGTGGCAGAACACAGCCCCAATCACAGCCGCGCTTTCTGGGGCAGTTTTCCCCAAGCGGGCGTGCCTCTGGGCAACCTGCTGGCAACGATCGTGCTGCTGATCCTGTCGGCAACCCTGTCCGACACGCAATTCCTGTCGTGGGGCTGGCGCTTCGGCTTCTGGCTTTCGGCCGTTATCGTGGGGATCGGGTACTACATCCGAACCCAGGTGGCCGACTCCCCCATTTTCGAGGCCGCCAAGGCCGAAGCCGAAGAGCGCGCGCACCAGGGTTACGGGCTGGTCGAAGTCTTCCGACGCTACCCGCGCGGCGTCTTCACGGCGATGGGCCTGCGGGTGGGCGAGAATATCCTGTACTATATGGTCGTCACGTTCTCGATCACCTATCTGGCCCATATCGGTGTCGATACGACCAAGATCCTGGCCCTGCTGTTCTGCGCGCATATCCTCCATGTCGTTCTTATCCCGCTGTTCGGTGCCTTGGCCGACCGGATCGGCCGCAAGCCGGTTTATATGCTCGGAGCGGCGCTCACGGTTGCATGGCCTTTCATCGCATTCCCGATGTTCAACAGCGCAAGCACCGTCGTCGTGCTGGCGGGCATCTTCGTGGGCATGTTCGTCCATGCCTTGATGTATGCCCCGCAGCCCGCGATCATGGCCGAGATGTTCCCCACCCGGATGCGCTACTCCGGCGTTTCTCTCGGATATCAGGTGACGGCGATCTTTGCGGGATCCTGGGCGCCGCTTATCGGCACCACCCTGCTGCGCGAGTACGATGACTGGCTGCCGATCGCGTTCTATGTCGCAGCGGCGGGCGCCATCAGCCTGCTGTCCGCCCTCGTCATGACCGAGAGCAAAGGCACATCGCTGCTTGCCATCGACCGCGAGGATGAACGTCGCCTCGGCACGGTGTCAGACTGATTCCGAAGCGCGGACGACAGGAAATCATCCGAAGCCAAATGCCGCGAAAAGCATCCCCGTGGAAGCGACCAGCGCCGCAGGCCGCATGGGGTCGACAGGAGACTTGGCTAGCTCCATCGCCGGGTAGGCGACCCAGAAACATGGCGGCAGGCACGATCAGCGTAGAGAGCTTGAGGGATACCCCTCAATCGCAAGCATATCCGAAATACAGGCAATTCCCGTTTGCGGAGGCAAGGTGAGATGAGGTGAGGCGAAGCGCCGCCTCGTCCGGTCAGAGATAGACCACCACCGCAGCCAGTGCCCCCCAGAGCGCGACGCTGATCGCCAGTCCGGCCAGCCAGCCACGCCACAGGATCGGACGCGCACCGATCGGCGCCGCTGGTCGAGCGGCGCGCATGGCCTGAAGGGAGGGGTCATGGGCATCGGACATGCCCCATGCATAGAGGAACAAGTGCTGTGATTGGATTAACTGCACGGTCTGCAGCCACCGCACCGCACAAAGTCATGACCAACGACGCCCCGCATGCCTCGACCAGCCGCTCCAGCGGCGCTCGATCGAGAATCCCTTAAGAATAACCTGATCGCAATCGGATCAATCACTGCAGAATTGCGTCGTTATTGAACGGTTCTTCCTTTGAAACTCAGCCCATCGGTACGCCAGATTGCCGGACGGACAATGTCATCACGACTGCGGAAGAACCCATGCTGGAACTCACGAATGAACTATGCACCCAGCTCCTTGGCACAAGCGCATGCACCGGAACCACAGCCTTGCCGAAACTTACGTTCGATGGCGTGGAGCCCCACTACATTCCGAGTGCCGGGGATCAGCTGCGCATTACCGCCTGCGGTGAAAACCAGCTCACAGGCGAATACCTGGTCGATGGCGCGGGCGCAAGCGCATCCCCCTCATCGGATCATTCGGGAGCCGGACGATGTTCCCGGTCGCTGCGTCATCCCTTAATATGCATCAATCGCCTATGAACTCGGTGGCTTAGACGTGCTGCCATCAGTGGCCTTCGGCGCTCGCGGAGACGACAACCTTTTCACCCGAACCAGTGTTAAGCGAGAGGATCTTTTCAACGATGCGGCGCTCGAGGCCGGCGCGCGGACAAGCAGCTATTTCAAATCCGCCAATCAGGACTCCATCGAGCATCGTTTCAAAGGCACATATACGCGCGGCACGACAAGCTTTGAATCCATCACCGTGAACGGTGGGGCGCCTTTTGAACGCTATTCGCAGTTCTACGGCATGATCTCGGTGACACCAAGCCGATGAGCATCTCCTGCGCACCTCTCCACTGGCAACCGCGATCGCGCCTGGCCTCGCCCCCGGAGCGCACGCAAGGCAATGTCGCATGCGTACTGCGGCGAAGCACTGCAAAGCGTGGACGGCTTTCCGCTATCCTCGCGCTTGCCGTGATTATCGTGCTCGCTTCCCTGACGGTCCGCCCTGCCGGACATCGTCCTGAACCGGCAGAGCCGAGGTCAAGTGCAGTATATCCGCGAAGTGCACCCGGCCGGGCTGCAGCCCCGCCGCCTGTCGCCCCGGTCGCGTTCGAGCGGATGGCCCATCGCGACGCCCTATCCCTGAACCGCGTCACGCCCTTTGTTCCTCTCGGCACCGATCGTCCGACCGGGTTTCATCTCGACAAGACGAGCGATGGTTACAGCCGCGCTCTGGATTGCATGGCCAGCGCCCTGCTTTACGAGGCCGGCGATGACAGGAAGGGCCAGGCCGCCGTCGCGCAAGTGGTCCTCAACCGCATGCGCCATCCGGCTTTCCCGCATTCGGTGTGCGGTGTCGTCTATCAGGGCTCCGAACGCGCGAGCGGGTGCCAGTTCACTTTCACCTGCGATGGCGCGCTCACCCGCCATCCCGCTCCCGCGCCGTGGCGCCGGGCGCGAGAGACCGCCGCATCCTTCCTCGCCGGGGAGACCGATCCCGCCATCGGAATGGCCACGCATTATCATACCGACTGGGTGCGGCCTTACTGGAGCGCCACACTCGACAAGATCGCCCAGATCGACACACACCTGTTCTTCCGCTGGCGAGGAAGCTGGGGCCGCAAACCCGCCTTCGATGCGCCCTACAGCAGCATTGAGGCGTACCAGCATAAGCTCACCTTCATTTCCCAAGCGCACCGGACGGTCGAGAATGCAAGTACCGCGCCCACCGACACAACCGAGGAGCCCGGCGGAACCGCAGTAGCAGCAAGCACCGTGCTGACGCGGCAGGAAGGCGACCATTTCATTCTCGTCGATGGTGGCGGAGACGGAACGAAGCTCGCCATGCAAGGCCTGAGGGAGTGTCGTGGCCAGACGTATTGCAAAGTCGTCGGATGGGATCGCCATTCGGCGCCTTACGGTTCTCCGACCAGGCCTGTCATTCGCACAGTCGTTTTCCTCTACGTCAGCGACAAGCGTACCGGGGTCGAAGTCGTCCTATGGGATTGTACGCGCTTCAACCACCCGTCCGACAGCCAGTGCCTTTCGAGCCAGAACCGGCGCTGGATTACCTTCAGGGGCGACTTGTCCCATGCGTGGTGACGGCCATGCGCGCTCCGTAAGCGCAAAGCCGCAGAAACTACGGGGTAATCCGGAGGGCGGCGGCAGGGTCATGTTCACCATGTGGCGTCAGGACAAGTCACTGGACGTAAGCGGACCGACCATGCGACTTTTCCTGTGCCGGCAGTATTGGATCTTGCTGAGCGCAGCGGCCGCGATCGCTGTTGCGCCCCCTGCCTTCGGCGAAACCCTGGGAGACGCGATTGCGGAAGCCTACCGGCATAACCCCGGCGTAGAAGCAAACCGCGCCGGCACGCGCGCCGCCAAGGAGCGGGTGCTGCAGGCAAAAGCCCAGTTCGGCCCCAGCATCTCCGCGGATGCCAGCTATGCCTATGCCTGGCGGCGCGTGACCGAGAACGGTATCACCGCCTTGAAGCAGTCGGGGTTCACGCCCCAGCTGTCGGCATCGATCGACCAGCCGCTGTTCACCTTCGGCCGCCTGACCGCGCAGCGACGGATCGCCGACGCCGGGTATAGCGCATCGATGGCAGACATGCACGCATCCGAGCAGGACATGCTGGCGAACGTCGTAATCGCCTACTCCACGGTTCTGCGCGACGAGAAACTCGTCGAGACTGCCCGCGCGAACCTCTCGCAGTTGACCGAGCAACTCGATCAGATCAACGCCCGCTATTCGGCCCGCTACGCCACCGAGACGGATCTGCAGCAGACGCGCAGCCGCATCTTCAGTGGCCAGGCGCAGCTTGAACTCGCCCAGGGCAGCCTGCTCGCCAGTCGCAACAGCTTTCGCAATGTCATAGGGCATTATCCGGGGGCTCTGGCACCGCTTCCCCAACTCCCCCCGTTGCCTCCCACAGTGGAGGATGCACAGGCGCTTGGTGCCACGGCGAGCCCCCTGCTGGAAGCGGCCCGCTTCGACCTCGCCGCCGCCCAGGGGCGCATTGCTCAGGCCCGTGGCAATGCCCGTCCCTATGTCGGCCTGCAGGCAAGCGTGGCCCGCACCCCGCTCACGATCGAAGACGACGATCCGCGCGAAACCTCCGCTCAGGTCCAGTTGGGCTTGACGGTTCCCCTCTATTCGGCGGGCCTGCTTTCGGCGCGCATTCGCGAGGCGCGGCAACTTGCCGACGCGGCAGCCCAGCAACTGGAACAGACCTCGCGCAACGTGCGGCAGAACATCGCAAGCTACTGGGATCAGCTTGCAGCGGCACGACGCGCCCTGCCCGCCTACAACCGCGCGGTAACGGCTGCCCAAAGCGCACTCGATGGTGCCAGGCAGCAGCAACTCGCCGGACAAGTCACCTCGCTGGACGTGCTGGACACTGCGCGCGATTTGCTGGTTTCGCGTCAGGCTCAGGCGCAGTCCGAAGCCCAGATCTATGTGCAGCACGCACTGCTGCTCGGCGCGATGGGGCAATTGCGCGCCGACGCCTTCGCCCCCGGTACACCCGCATTCGACCCGTCGGTCTACCAACCTGCACCATGGACCGGCCTGCCGACCGCCCCGCTGATCCAGACGATCGACACGGCCGGCTACGACCAGCGTTTCACGCCTGCTCCGGCCAGCGTCGAAAACGACGCCGAGCCCGGACACGACATGTCCCCGGAACCGGACGCGCAATGAGCCCGGCTTTTCCATCGGACGTTTCGCGAACTACACGGCCGAAGCTGCCGAGACACGCTGCTACAGGACATTCCTCATGACCCCAGCGCGCGACACATTCTTCGGCGAAGTGCGCGGAATGCTTCGAGCAATCCTCCCCGTGCTCTGGCCGATCCTGACCTTCAGCGCCGTCTTCAACGTGCTGCTCCTGTCCGGCTCCTTCTTCATGCTGCTGGTCTACGACGACGTGCTTGCCAGTCGCAGCGGCGCCACACTCGCCGGGCTGTTACTGATGGTGACGGTCGCCTACGTGTTCCAGGGTGCGGTCGACGTTATCCGATCGCGCGTACTGCTGCATTCCGGCGCGCAGGCTGACCAGAAGCTCTGCGATCGACTGTACGACATCATCAGTCGCTACGAGCAGGAGGTCGGCCCCATGCCTGCAGGGGCTGCGCCCGTAAGGGACCTCGACGTCGTGCGAGGGTATATCACCGGGCCGGGGCCACTGGCCCTGCTCGACCTGCCCTATGTGGTCATGTTCCTGCTGATCCTCACGTTGTTTCATTGGGCTCTCGGCCTGGCAACACTGGCAGGGGTGCTGATCATGATCGCCCTGATGGTACTGGGGGACCGCCGGACTCGCGGGCCAGCGTCGCAGGCCGCTGCCGTCGCCGCCGCCCGGTTCAACATGGCCGAGGACGTGCGCCGCAACGGCGAAGTCCTGCGCGTTCTGGGAATGGGTGCCAGGCGCCGCGCAAGCTGGGACGCGGTCAGCCTGAACCTGATCGCCGCGCACGATGAACTGGCAGGCGTGTCCGGCCGGACCCAGGTGATCGGCAAGGCATTCCGCCTGTTCCTGCAGTCCTTCGTGCTCGCTGTGGGTGCGTTCCTGGTGATCGACAACGATGCGACCGGCGGCGTCATCATCGCCGGATCGATCCTGAGTGCGCGCGCCCTGATGCCCGTCGAACAGACCATCGGCCAATGGAAACCGATGACCGAAGCCGGCCAGGCGTGGCGCCGTCTGGCCGCCCTGCTCGACCGCGTGCCGCCGCTCGAACAACCGATGCTGCTGCCAAGGCCGCATGTCGAGCTCGAAGTGCAAAGCGTAGTCTGCGGCCCACCCGGTCGCCAGAAGATAACGGTCGCCAACGTTTCCTTTCGCCTCGCTGCCGGTGAAGCGCTGGCTGTCATCGGTCATAGCGGGTCCGGGAAATCGTCATTGATGCGCGCTATCACCGGCGCCTGGCCCTTGCTCAGGGGAGCCGTTCGCCTTGACGGGGCGTCGCTGGATCAATGGGACCCGGTACAGATCGGACGCGACATCGGCTACGTACCGCAAACCATCGAACTTTTCGAAGGCAGCATTGCGCAGAACATCGCCCGCTTCGACCCCCAAGCAGAGCCCGAAGCGATCATTGCGGCGGCGCGCGCCGCCGGCGTGCATGACATGATCGTCGCCCTTCCGGGTGGCTACGAATATCCCATCGGCGGGCCGTCCGGCGGCGCACTGTCGGGCGGGCAGAGGCAGCGCATCGCGCTCGCCCGCGCGCTTTACGGCGAACCGTTCCTGATCGTCCTCGATGAACCCAATTCCAATCTCGACGCGGCGGGCGAAGATGCTCTTCTTGCCGCGATCGCCGCCGCCAAACAGCGGGGAGCGCTGGTCATCATCGTCGGACACCGCCCGACCGTGTTCGCCCAGGTCGACCACATCATGATCATGGCGGACGGTCAGGTTCTCCAGATGGGCGAACGTGCGGAAATGCTCAAGCGCATCAACTTCAACCCGGCGCCCTCGCGCACTCCCGAACCTCCTGTCGAGTAGAGCCGTGTCCAGCGAGATCATCATCCCATCTGCCGCCCTTCCCACAACGCTGGCCGAGCCGGACTACGAACCGACGCGCAGTTTGCGCAAAGAAGTTCGCGCAGGTCTGCTGCTATGCGGTGCCCTCGTTTTCGGTCTCGGCGGACTTGCGGTATTCCTGCCGATGACCGGCGCGGTGATAGGACCCGGCGAGGTTACCGTATCGAGTTACGTCAAGGAGATCGGGCACCCTTCCGGGGGCGTGGTCGCCGACATCATGGTGCGTGACGGAGATCACGTATCCAAAGGCCAGCCGCTGATGCGCCTGGACTCTCGGGTAAGCGGCGCGGCTGCGACTTACACCGGGGAGAATGTCGATCAGTTGCTGGCCCGCGCAGCACGGCTGACGGCCGAGCGTGACAACAGCCCTGACATGCCTTTTCCTGCGGAACTCAAGGCCCGTGCCCACGATCCCAACGTCGCAGCGCTGGTGGAACAGGAGCGCAGGACCTTCATCCTGCGTCGCGATGCCCGCCGTTCCATGACCGCGCAACTCGGCCAGCGGATCAACCAGACTGCGGCCGATGTCGCCAGTTCCCGCACCAAGGCACAGAGCTTTGCCGAGCAGGCGTCGCTGATCAAGGACGAACTGGATGCCACGCGCAAGCTTTATGAAAAGCGCTACACGACGCTTGACCGGCTGAACGCGCTCGAACGGTCTGCATCGGGGCTTACCGCCGAAGCGCACGGCGCGCGCGAGGCGGTCGTTTCCGGCGCTGCGCGGATCGGCGAACTGCGCTTGCAGATGGGCTCGATCCAGGCCGACGCGCGAAGCAGCGCGGCCGCCGAACTGATGGATGTCCTGGCTCGGATCAGCGAGTTGAGGCGCGCTCAAGTGGCCGCAAACGACAGCTATGAGCGCGCCATCATCCGCGCGCCGCAGTCGGGCACCGTCGACAAGCTGGCGTTCCGGACGGTCGGCGGGGTCGTCCCGGCCGGGCAGACGATCCTCGAACTGGTTCCGGACGACGATCGCATGGTCGTCGAGGCGACGATTTCTCCGGTGGACATCGATCAGGTTCATGTCGGTCAGAAGGCGACCTTGCGCTTCAGCGCCTTTTCGGCCCGCACTACACCCGAACTGAGTGGAACCGTCACGCATGTCTCGGCGGATCGAACCGACGACAAGGCGGCGCACAGCGCCTTCTACCGCGTTACCGTAACCCTGGATGAAGGTCAGGCCGCGAGGCTTGGAGAATTGCGCCTGCGCCCGGGCATGCCCGCCGAGACCTTCATTCAAACAAATCGCCGCACGATGCTCAGCTATATCCTGAAACCGTTGGCCGATCAGTTGGCGCGTGCGTTTCGCGAAGGCTAGGCTCGGCGCTCGGCCGATCGACCATGCCGATTCGCGAACAGCCGACGGTCAACGATTGCAACGGAGCGGCATCCAACCGATTGATCCTGGAACGCGCGAATGTCTGATCCGCTATGAAGGATTAAATTTCTGCAGCATCCACATCGGACTAAAAACCCGAAGACCGAAAAACAGGGAATTGGCGACTTCAGACGAATCCCACGACGCAAGGGGGAATTAATACATTGCAATCGGATCATTCGATGATGCCGCACTGCAGCGTGATAATATTGACGCCCCTTTAACTTCTATTACCATGTCATCAACCAACGTGTGGCAGCTCTCAGGCCATTTTCGCTATTCAGGGTGGATCGATGGAAGCTCTCTCGAGTCATTTCGACGAAACGGCACGGGCAAATTCTGCCCCATCCTTCACCGTCTACGCCAATCCGATGAACGCGGACCCACACAGCAAGGGTACATCCATTGCCATGAACGCCAGTTCTTCTTTCGTGCGTCCGATAGCAGACAATTCGAACGAGGAACGGGCCTTGTCGATCGTCGGGCGGGTATTCGACATCCTGGTGGCTGCTACCGCAATCCTGATCTTCCTCCCGTTCCTGATCCTTGCCGCACTCGCGATCAAGCTTACGGCTCCAGGCCCCGTGCTTTTCGTGCAGTATCGCGTGGGCCGTGACGGAAGGCTGTTTCCCTGCCTCAAATTCCGTTCGATGGTCGTGAACGCTCAGGAAGTGCTGAACGACCTGCTCGCATCGTCGCCGGAAGCCAGGGCGGAATGGCAACGCGACCAAAAACTGCGCAGCGATCCCCGCATAACGCCGGTCGGTGCGATCCTGCGCAAGAGCAGCCTCGATGAATTGCCGCAACTCTTCAATATCCTTGTCGGGCACATGAGCATCGTCGGGCCTCGCCCAATAATCGAAGCTGAAATCCAGCGCTATGGCAGCCGGTTCGGCGCCTATTGCTCGGTACGTCCGGGCCTCACCGGCTTGTGGCAGGTAAGTGGCCGCAATGAGGTATCCTACGAGGCTCGAGTTCGCCTCGACGCGCTGTATGCCCTGCGCAAGTCGACGCTCTATGATCTCGCCATCTGTTTCCGTACCGTCCCTGCCGTCATCGCTTCTCGCGGGGTTTACTGAAAGACTTCTGGCGGCGAGAGCGGACAATTCCATCATGACTGCCCAAGACGCGCTAGGCGGCATGAGTGTGGATCCTTGCGCACCGGGCAGGCGCTCGCCCGCAACATCCAGGACCTTGAGAGCCAGACCGCGCGGCAGTGCCACGGCATCGTCAAGGATATCGCCGGGGTTCGTCGAGATGCGCAAGTAGACGCGATAGCTGCCCGGCATTGCGAAGAGCCCCTGCGCCAGTTCGGGCGGTAGGACCTCGGCCACGGTGAACGTACCTTCAAGTATACCGTGCGCCTTGGCATGGACCGCGCGCACGGCGCGGCCATAATCTTCATAAGTAGTCTGAAGGATCTTGTCGAAAGAAGCATTGATCGAGGCAAGCGTTTCGCCCTCGTCATCCTGCAACGTCTCGATTTCGGGGGAATAAAGTAGCGGCGGCGAAAGCGTCATGGGCAATGCTCCTAGGCGAGGCACTGGGCAATTCGCCCAGCCCCGCTTGTGCAAAGGATAACGAGTTGGGGACGGTTAAGTGCCTGAGTTTCAGGAAGCCATGCTGTGGCTGACAGGCGATTGACTGAGTTGGAGCCGGGTGACGGATATAGCTGATGGGGTGGACGCCCCCCGACGGCATCGATGTGCCATAGTGGAGGTGTTGAACACCACTGAAGGAGGCGTCCGTGTCGGAGGTTATCACAATCGGATTGGATATCGCCAAGAATTCGTTTCACGCACACGGTGCCGACGAGCGGGGCGAGACAGTCTTCAGCCGCAAACTGAGCCGCAGCAAGCTGCTCGAGTTCTTTGCTAACCAACCTGCCTGCCTTGTCGCGATGGAGGCATGCGGCGGCGCCCATCACTGGGCGCGACAATTGGCCCAACTTGGGCATGAGGTCCGGCTTATTCCGCCGACCTACGTCAAGCCCTTCGTGAAGTTATGGCGAGGTGAGCATAACTTCACTAATCACGAGGTCCCCATAATGCGGAGGAACGCGGCCTGATTGGCGGATTTTCGTTGTTTTCGGATCGACTTGCTTCGCATTATTTGGCGCCGAACCTCTGCGGGTCAATAGACCAGCAGAGGAGCCGCCAATGTCGGATAAACATCACGAACTAATCGCCACACTTAAGTCGTCGCTTATCGGTCAGCGATACAGCCCGGTGGTGGCGAGGAATTACTGCGCCTACGCTTCTGGATTTCTCGATTATCTGGAGCAGCGGGGTATCCCCGTCACGGGCGTGATCGACGTGCATGTGGAACGATATCTGCGGCACGCAATCGTCCAGTTCGAAAAGCAGCGTGGTCGACGTCCCAGTGCGCGCTGGCACGAGGTCCCACGCTCCGGAATTCACGCACTGATGCGGCTTGTTCACGGCCAATGGCCGCCAGCCATCAAGCCAGCCTGTGAGGCCGATGAGGTCCGATTTTCAATCTGTGACGAATACGAAATCTGGCTGCGTGAGGAACGCGGGATGGCTTGCGCGAGCGTCGCAGCGCTGATGTGGGAAGCCCGGAACTTCCTGGCTTGGCAGATCGATTGCGGAAACGACGGCTTGGCGGATCTGAGCGTCACTGACGTTGACCGTTATATGGATTTGCGCGCGCCGAAACTGACGCGCTGTTCGCTGAAGTCTGTGGCAGAGCGGCTTCGCTCGTTGCTGCGCTACCTCCATATCACAGGTCGCGTTACGACGGATCTGTCAGGGCATGTGCTGGCGCCGACGCTTTATGCATATGAAGGCGTACCTTCGGTCCTGAGCCGTGGGCAGATCATCGCCGTTCTGGAGAGTGCCGAGAAGGACAAGTCACCGGCGGGGTTGCGGGATTATGCGATCCTGCAACTCCTCGCAGCCTATGGTCTGCGGTCAGGTGAAATCCGCCATCTCCGGATCGAGGACATCGACTGGCGAACGGAAGCCATCCATGTGCGTCACCACAAGACGCGAGCCAGCACATTCCTGCCCCTTCTTGAGCCGGTCGGCGAAGCGGTGCTCGCCTATCTGCGATCCGGGCGCCCCTCGACCGATGCCAGGGAGATCTTCGTTCGTACACGCGCGCCCTACCGAAAGCTCGATAAGCTATACAGCATGGTTCGGCGGCGGCTCCGTGACGCTGGCGTTCAACCGCCTGGTAAGTGCGGCCCCCACATCTTCCGTCATGCGCGCGCGGTCGAAATGCTGCGCGCCGCGGTGCCTCAAAAGGTCATCGGCGACGTGCTGGGACATCGTTCGACAGGATCGACGGCTCCCTATCTCAAACTTGCTACCGAAGACCTCAGGGCCATCGCGCTAGACGTGCCGGGAATGGAGTTGGTGGCATGACCGCACGCTGGCCCGATCCCGACCGAGCGATCATTGGCCGCTATGTCGCGAGCCTTGATCTGCGCAGCACGAAAAGCCGAGCCGGTTATGCCCAGGTCTTGCATGGCTTGCAGGATGTCGCTGAACGTTACGAGGCACTGGATCAGGAAGTGCTGCTGGCCTGGCTACGAGAATCGGCCGTTCGTCGAGCGCCGTCCACGCTCTTGCACCGCACCCGCATCGTTGACCGGTTCCTCGAACGCCTGGCGAAAATCGGCGCGATCCAACGCAATCCCGTCGCCGCTCTGCGCGATGAGTGCAATATCAAGCAGTGCATGCCGATCTGGCGGGCATTGGCGTCGCGGAATCCGCAAGAGGCACTTGCCGAACTCCGCCAGCCCAGACCGTTCGGAAGCGTGCTGGGCGAAATAATGGCCGAGCATGTCGCGATGATGCGGCGCAGAGGATACAAATACACATCGCAGCCCCAGTTGCTTTTGCGGTTCGACCGGTTCCTCCAGTTGCATCCGGGACCGGAAGCCGAGCCGCTGAGCTCCATGATGGATCGATGGGCAGCAACGAATGGCACGCTTCATCACGCTGAGGAATGCGAAAAGCTCGCGCGCGTCTTTGCGAAAATCCTGCGTCACCGCGACCCGTCGATACCCATGCGCCGACCTGACCCGAGACCGAGGAAGGAGGCCTCCAAGCAATGGCGAACGCCTCATATCTACTCGCCTGCCGACGTTCGGCGGATGCTCGAGATCGCACGTAACTACCCGTCGCCGCAGGCACCACTTCGCCCACAGAGCATGTACACCATGCTGCTCCTCGCCTATTGCGCGGGCTTGCGGCGCGGTGAGCTTGCCCGTCTAGATCTTGGTGATGTTGACCTGCACGCGGGTAGCATTACCATCCGGCAGACCAAGTTCTTCAAGACCCGCATTTTGCCACTACCGGGCAGCGTTGTAGTCGAGCTTCGGGCCTACATCGATGCGCGCCGGCGTGCCGGTGGATCACAGGACGCACGGTCGGGTCTGTTCTGGCACGAGCGAGGCGACGGCCATTACACCCCGGAAATGATCACCTGGTTGCTCTCCGACGTCATACGCCGCGCCGGGTTGAAACCATTGCGAGGAAAAGCAGGCCCGCGCGTGCATGACCTGCGCCACTCGATGGTCGTGAACAGAATCCTCGAATGGTACCGAACGGGCATCAATCCGCAGGAGCGCTTGCCGTTCCTTGCGACTTACCTCGGCCATCGGGATATCAACTCCACGCTGGTCTACATTACGGTCACGCAGGAGTTGCTGCACCTCGCCAACGAGCGGTTCCGCACGATGGGCGCACAATGCCTCAGCCTGGGGCGGGAGGCGCAGCCATGAGCAAAGCCGACCCGTTCCCGAAACTGTTGCGCGCGTTCTTCTACGAATGGCTGGTCGAGCAGCGCAACGCGTCCATCCATACGGTTCGCTCATACCGTGACACCTGGCGGCTGTTGCTGCGGTTCGTCGCACAGCGTGCAGGAAAGAAGGTGGTGGTTATCACGCTGGCCGATCTGACCGCCAGCGCCGTCATTGCGTTCCTCAGCCACGCCGAACATGAACGCGGCGGCACAATCGGCACGCGCAACTGCCGGCTTGCCGCGATCCGCAGCTTCTTCCACTTCGTGGCCACCAAGGATCCCGCGTCGATCGCCCAATGCGTCGAAATCCTCCATATCCCGATCAAGCGTGCTCCCGTGTCGGCGCCGAGCTATCTGGATCCGGCGGAAGTGACGGCGATCCTCGCTCAGCCAGACCGTTCGACCGTTGAGGGTGCGCGCGACCATGCGCTGTTCTCGTTCCTCTACAACAGCGGCGCACGGATACAGGAAGCGCTAGATCTATGCCCCGAGGCGATCCGGTTCGAAAGCCCGAGCTGCGTGCGTCTGACCGGCAAGGGGCGGAAGGAACGCATCTGCCCGCTATGGCCGGAAACGGTCCTGCTGTTGCGCAAACTGCTCGAGCGGCAGCCACGGGCGCCTGACCAGCGGCTGTTCGTCAACCGCTATGGCGAACCCCTCAGTGCCTCGGGGGTTCGGTTCAAGCTTGCTGCCTACGTGAGGTCTGCGGCCGAAACCATGCCAACGCTATGTGCCAAGCATGTGACGCCACATGCCTTCCGCCACGCCACCGCCGTGCATCTCATCTCGGCGGGCGTCGACGTTACAATCATACGCAGCTGGCTCGGCCATGTGAGCCTCGATACAACCAACCACTATGCCAGGGCCAATCTGGAAACGAAGCGGAAAGCCCTGGAACAGGTCGCCGCTCCGACCACACCTGGCGGCAAACCATCCTGGAAACGCGATGCAAGCGTGCTCGCCTGGCTCGACAAGCTCTGAAATAATGAGGAGGAGCATGGCCCAGAAAGGCGAAAATCCGCCAATCAGGCCGCGTTCCTCCGCATTATGGGGACCTCGTGATTAGTGAAGCGACACAAGAACGATGCGATCGATGCGGAAGCGATTTGTGAGGCGGCGCAGCGGCCAGGCATGCGGTTCGTCTCAATAAAGACCGAGGAACAACAGGCTGCCGGCATGGTCTTTCGGACACGTGACTTGCTGGTTCGTCAACGCACTCAATTGATCAACGCATTGCGTGGTCATCTCGCGGAGTACGGCTGGGTAGCACCGCGCGGCGTAGCCCAGGCGACAATGCTAGCGGATTTGCTGGATGAAGATGAGATGGCTTCTTCTCTACCCGAGCCCGCCCGGGCCATGCTGCGGGTCATGACCGAAATGTTGGACCAACTGGATCATCGGATTACCGGCCTAGACAAGGAGATCGCGCGCCGGGCACGTGAAGATGAAGTTGCGCGCCGACTCATGACAATCCCTGGCATCGGGCCGATCGCTGCAACTGCTATCGTGGCGCTAGCGCCTCAGGCGGCGTCGTTCACGAAAGGCCGCGATTTTGCTGCGTGGCTGGGCCTTGCCCCACTTCAGCACTCAACCGGTGGCAAGCAGAAATTGGGCAGGATATCGAAGATGGGCGAGCGGACCATCAGGCGATTGCTTATTATCGGCGGCAGCGCGGTCGTGCGGTAGGCAACCGTGCGGGGAGCGCCGGCAGGTTCGTGGCTGGAAGGGATGTTGGCCCGCAAACCGCGTATGCTCGTGTCGGTGGCGCCCGCCAACAAGATGGCGCGCATTGCCTGGGCGCTCATGACAAAGCAGGAGGATTACAAAGCTCCGGTCGCTGTCGCCGCGTGATGCTGCGACAACAGACCTGAGGTCGTCGGAGACGTAGGCGGTCGAAGGAGGGTATGGCACAACTGTCAGTTAGACGGGGTCGGAAAACCAGGGAATGTCGAAGCGCTAACCAAGCGCGCTAAGCCGATTTGGATCCGGTCCGCGAACTCCCATACTGGCCCGCAGCATAATGCTGCACTCAGAGGCCGGACAGACGAGAGCACCTGACTACGTACCACCTCTCATTTAACGCTTGCTTCTTTGGGGGCGTCCACAGACGACATTTCAGCGGCACCAGCTTCCGACCCCTCGATGTGTTTTGGGGCAGCCATTGGAATGTCCATTGGCGTCGGAACCGGTCAATCGCCCGGGAAGCCGCGGCAGACCGCCGCGCATGAAGACCGACGATCGTCAAATTGATGGTGTCGATCATGAAGGTCGAGAGGTCGGTGTTGTGGGTACCGATATCAGGATCAGACGCATAGCCGCCACCTGCGCTTCGGTTGGTCAGAAGGGCTTCCAACGCTTTCCACCAATGGCGTACCATATAAATCCAGGGACCAACTACAGCTGGCTGTACAGATCTCTGACGTCGGAGGTTGGCCATTCATGTCCCCCCCGGGCTAACACGGTGATGTGTGCGGAAATCCGCTGCTGCACTCACAACTTTTCAATCTGGCGCGATGTGATGTAACTTAATCGCTTCCCGAGGGTTTAATCTTAGCTGCTACGGAAGTGCTTTTCGGCAAGCGCAAGCACGATCGATGCTGGAGAAGATATTGACACCCGAGACCACTTTACCGGTTCGTGCCTTCGAACTCGCCCGTGAAGGCCAATGCGTATCCATTAAGGATCTGCGCTCGCGGTTGGCGCAGGAGGGCTTTACGCAGATCGATGCGCACTTCGACGGGCAATCATTCAAGAAGCAGCTGTCTGCGCTCATGCGCGAAGCAAATGCGAACCCGTAGCCTCACGCCTTTTGGCCGATAGACGAACCGCCGGCCTGCAGCCGCGCGTTTTGGATAGCCCACATTCACGCGCCGTCGGCTCCCGACCAACTCGCACCACTCGTGCCACGCCCTATGGATATCGGCTGCCTCGAAATCGGCGATCGTAGGACCAGCCACCGGTAGAGTAGGTACCGCGCCTAAAAAGTCTATTCGACGTCTTCTTCGATCACGAGACGCACTGCCGTCGCCAGTTCCTCGACCGTGAAGGGCTTGCCAATCAGATGCACGCCAGGATCGAGCACGCCGTTATGGACGACGGCGTTGCGGGTATAGCCGGTGGTAAAGAGAACTTTGAGGTCGGGACGCCGCTGGCGTGCCTCGTCTGCAAGCTTGCGACCATTGATCTCGGGCATGACAACATCGGTGAACATCAGCGCGATTTCGGGATGGGCGTCGATCAGCTTGAGTGCGGCTGCCGCCCCATCGGCCTCGAGCACCCGGTAGCCAAGCTCACTCAGAGCATCTACCGAGAACTGGCGCACACCCGGCTCATCCTCGACAACGAGGATCACTTCTTGACTCTCGCCCATCGGCAGCGCGTCGTCCGTCTGGGCGCTCTCCACGTCTTCGACTGCGCCCATGAGACGGGGCAGATAGACCTTCACCGTGGTCCCCTGGCCGACCTCGGAATAGATCTTCACATGTCCGCCCGACTGTTTGACGAACCCGTAGACCTGGCTGAGGCCAAGACCCGTGCCGCGCCCGACCTCCTTGGTGGTGAAGAAGGGGTCGAACGCCTTGGCAATGACCTCCTCGGGCATGCCGCTGCCGGTGTCGCTCACAGCGATCATTACATACTGCCCGGCCGGTACACCGAGATGGCCGGCGGCGTAGCGAACGTCGAGATGGCAATTGGCGGTTTCGATCGTCAGCTTCCCGCCATCGGCCATGGCATCTCGCGCGTTGACAGCGAGGTTCAGGATGACATTCTCGAGTTGGTTGGGATCGGCGAAAGTTCGCCACAGCCCGCCAGCCAGCACGGTTTCGGGCTGAATATCAGGAAGCGTATGGCGAAGCAGATCGGACATGCCGGCAACCAGCTTGTTCGCGTCTAACGCCTCGGGCTTGAGGGGCTGCTGGCGCGAGAAAGCGAGAAGGCGCTGGGTGAGTTGAGCCGCGCGCCGCGCGCCATCCATCGCCGCGTCGACATAGCGCCGGGCCCTGGGATCGGCCTCTCCCATGCGCCGGGTCAGCAGGTCCAGCGACCCGACAACGACGGCAAGCATATTGTTGAAGTCGTGCGCGATACCGCCGGTGAGTTGACCGACGGCTTCCATCTTCTGGCTCTGGCGTAGCGCATCCTCGGCTCTTGTCCGCTCGGCGACCTCCTCGGCAACGCGCAGTTCGAGCCGTTCGTTAAGGTCTAAGAGTTGGGCCTCATCAGCCTTGCGCGTCGTGACGTCGATCGCAACGCCGACCACGCGGATGCAGCGATCCTCCTCGAACACGCCGCGACCCTTGGCCGCGACCCAGCGGATGATCCCGTCCTCTTTGCCGACGGTTCGATATTCCACATCGTAGAGCGCGCGCTGATCGGGATCGGAGGCCGCCGCGAATGCCGCGCTGGTCGCATCGAGATCGTCAGGATGCAGTCCCGCGTAGAAGTCGCGCATCGATACCGGCACATCGGGCGAAATGCCAAACATGCCCTTGGTGCGGGCCGGCCAGATCAACACATCTTTTATGATGTCGACGTCCCAGAGGCCGACATCGGAGGCTTCGGTCGCGAGACGAAGCCGCTCTTCACTTTCGGCGAGCGCGGCCTCTGCCGCCTTGCGCTCGGTCTGATCGAGCATCGCGCCGATCATGCGAACGGGAGCGCCATCGTCATTGCGCAGCACGGCGCCGCGATCGAGCACGAATGCGTAGCTGCCGTCAGCGCGCTGGAAGCGATACTCGTCAGTCCAGCTGGTCCCGCCATGATCGACCACCGCATGAATGCTGGCCTCGATCCGCGCGCGGTCTTCGGGGTGGATGTGGTCGAGCCACCACTGTGCGCTTGTCTGCTCCAGTGCATGCCCGAAGCGTGTCGCCAGTGCCTCGTTCCAGACGACGTGGCCGTCGGCGAGACGCCAATCCCAGATCACGTCGCTCGTAGCACCGATGGCGAGCCGGTAGCGCTCCTCGATCTCGCGGTGGCTGGCCTCAATGGCCTTGCGCTCTGTGATATCGAGCGAGGTTCCGACAAGGCCCACTACCGCACCATCGGCATCCCGCAGCGGTGATTTGGTCGACAGCCAGATGGCACGCCGGCCATCGGGAAAATTCACATCCTCCTCGACCTGTTCGGAACGGCCGCTGGCCATGATCCGCTGATCGGTCGCCATTACCATGGCGGCCTGCTGCTTGTCCTCGAGCACCTCCAGGTCGGTGCGGCCGATAAAATCCTCGGGCGCCTTGCCGATGAGTTCGCTCGTACCATGGTTGCCGATCATCAGCCGGCCTTCGCGATCCTTGGCGTAGACGACGCCGGGCATGGCATCGACGAAATTGGTCAGCAGCGCCCGCGCGCTGTCGCGTTCAGCCTCGATACGGCGACGTTCTCCGATATCGATAATCACGCCGGGAAAGCTTATGGGCTTGCCGCCTTCATCATGGACGACGTGTCCGTTGGCCTCGATCCAGTGATACTGGCCATTGGTGCGGCAGACGCGGTACTGATGGGCATAGCGGCCTCCCCTCGCGAGCGCTTCCTCAATGGCGGCGATGAGGCCGGCGCGGTCCTCGGGATGGACGGTCTCGACGATCTTCTCGAGACTGAGACCGTCCCGCCCCAGGGCGGGGTCGAGACCGAACGCCTCGGCAAAAGGCTCATCGACCGTGAAACGGTCGGCGGGCACATCCCAGAACCAGGTCCCGACGATAGTGCCGGCCGCGAGTGCGAGCTTGAGGCGGTCTGCGTCCAGACGCGAGCGCGCGACGATAGCCTGCAGGTCGTCGATAATCTTCGCCTCGGTTCCGGTTGAGTCCAATGCCTTAAGCTCCTGATGCCCGCGACTGTATATCTGCGAGGCAAGGCGCGATCCAGTTGAAGCTGGGCGCAGGCCATCGATTTGGAAGCGGAATGTTACTGGCCGGAAAATGCCCTGAAGCCAAAAGGGCGCACAGCGGTTTCTCAATCAAAGCCGGGTATCATGATTGCGCGTTCAACAAATTTCGGGAACGCGAACTTAACAAAGGTCGATTTGAACATATCTCTTCCCCGGCGATGTGGTGCTTTTTGTCAGGGAGCGATTGCCAATATCTATAATCTTATCGGCGGATTCCGGTTCGATATCCTTGCCTTGGCTTTAACTGGAAAAAATACTGATATCCTGTATTTGATTTTGTGCGCACAATCGTTCCTCCACAGAGTGAGGGGCGACTCATGTACAACACACAAGCATCTCGATTGTTGGCGCTGACAGCGCGCGAGACCGACGTCATCCGTCACGTGGCAGATGGTTTTTCCGCCAAAGAAACCGCGCTGCGCCTCAAGATCGCACCCTCTACGGTCGAACGCCATGTCGAAAACGTGCGGCTCAAGACGCGGTCGAGAAACCGCGCGCACATGATCGCACAGGTCCTGACTGCACAACTGATCTGATGAAGGCCGATGGACGACGGGTGGCGTGATCGCGCCCTCGCCGTCGCCCGCGATCGCCTCTACCAGTGAATTCGCTGACCTCAAGTAACGAAAGGTAAAAATTGCCTGCCAATTCTGGTTTATTGCACCGAGCCCTACCGCCGCGGTCCGGACCATCAGTGCCATTGCCCCATAATCACTGCGCTTTTCGTACCGCGCGTTGATATTTCTTTTGCTGTACACCTTTCGGGGATGGCAGATCTACGCGCCACAACCATCATCATCGCCCCGTCGTGCCACGTTCGCCAAGGCACAGTCGACACACTCGGCGAGCACCTCGCACAAGGCTTGGCGAAATTCAGAGCAATGATCGCGGCCAACTTCGCCTTACCCTTTTAGGCTTCATGGCTAGCCTATTGTCGATCAGCATAAAGGTCTTTCGAAAGGTTCGCCGCTTAGGCTGACAGGAATTCCTACTCGATAGCACGAACGCGTTGATCGGGTTTTAGATTCAATATACCGTATGTAGGTGCCGTCATGGGTGCGTTCCGTATTCGGCTCCGCGCCATCCCCGGGGCGCGGAGCCACCTCGTTCTTGAGGCACGGATTGTTTCTTCGACCCATATGCCCCACACCCTAAACCGACACCCACTACTTACGATATTGGAGCGGCAGACCTTACTGCGACCGAGCCCAATGATATCTGCCGCACCCGCCACTCCCCCTTCCTGCGCGACTTGCTGCTGCGGATTAGCGCCGGTCTGCCACTTGGCAGCAGTGGCTTCGAGTTCATAGATCTCACGGTTGATCAACCGAAGCTTAACGGGGGTTGGGCCGCTATGGTCAGGTTTCGCGCCACTATGCCCGGCGAACCCGCTCAGACTATGCGCACCGTCGCTCCTTTCAATCCGGAAAACTGCACGACGGGGGAGTGGTCGCTGAATCCGAGCGAAGACGCCTACAAAAGATAGATATCTTCGGAGATATTCATACCACATCCCACATATCGCAAAGATAAAGCGCTTGGTCTGTTCCCAAGCCTACGAATTCATCCGATGAACGACTGAGGAGGTTCGGTCACCGCCTCTTCCATTCGGATGCGCGGTGGACATGGCGCACCTTCAGCAGATCCTGACGGCTCAATATGCCCACCAGCCGCGAGGTTGCCGGATCTACGACTGGGATACGGCCGATACCGCTGTCGACCATCATGTCCGCAATCTGGCTGATGGGGTTTTGCGGCGTGGCAAAGGGCAGGGAGACGTCCGACAGAACCTCCGCAAGAGATGCCTTGATCGGGGCGTTCTCCTCCATCTGCCACCGCAGCGCGTCGGAGCGGGACACGAGGCCGATCAGGCATCCTTTCGCATCAACCACCGGATAGCTGCGATGCTTTGCCGTCGCGAAGAAGTTGATCGCCCCGGCGAGGGACAGTCCACCGGACAGCGTCTCCGGATCGGGTGTCATCACCTGCTCGGCCTGAAGGAAGTCGAGCGGATCGACGCTGTATTCCTGCAGCACATGCCGTCCGCGCCGCGCGATCTTCTCCGTCAGGATGGAGCGGCGGATCAGCAGCACGCTGACTGCATAGGCGCCCACTGACGCAGCGACGGTGAGCGGCAGCATTGCAAAATCGCCGGTCAGTTCCGCCGCGAACAGCGCCGCCGTCAAAGGCGCGCGCATCGCTCCGCTCATCGTCCCGGCCATGCCCGCCAGCGCCCATAACGCACTGCCGCCGGGCAGGAAATGGCCGATCACGAAACCCAATGCTCCTCCCAGCATCAGAAGCGGAGCGAGGACACCACCCGATGTGCCGGATCCCAGGGCGATGAGCCACACCGCCGCCTTCACCACCAGCAGAGCGAGAGCGACCCGCAACGCCATCGACCCGTCGAGCAGAGCACGGATGCTCTCATAGCCCGCGCCAAGCACATGGGCATCGATCAGCCCGCCAATCCCCACCGACACGGCGCCGATAGCCGGCCACCACATCCAGTGGAGCGGCAGACGGCCGAACATATCCTCCACCCGGTACAGAAGGAGGGACAGGAGCGAAGCCTGACACCCCGCAAGAGCCCCCATAGCCAGAGCAATAGCGATAGTCACGGGACCGAGCAGCACGTGGTGAATGACGGGAAACAGCGGCCCGCTGTCGATAAGGTATGGACGCCAGAGAAAGGCGGCAAGCGTTGCGATGACGACCGGCACGAAGCTGCGCGGCTTCCACTCGAACAGCAACACTTCGATGGCGAGCAGCAGGGCGGCGACCGGCGTGCCGAAAATTGCCGTCATTCCCGCTGCGGCACCGGCGACGAGCAGGGTCTTTCGCTCCGCCGCGCTCAGGTCGAACTGCTGGGCGAACAGCGATCCGATGGCGCCACCCGTCATGATGATCGGCCCTTCCGCGCCAAAGGGGCCGCCACTGCCGATCGATATGGCGGAGGATAGTGGTTTCAGCAGCGCGACCTTGGGCGACAGGCGGCTCTCGCCATAGAGAATGGCCTCGATGGCCTCTGGGATTCCGTGGCCCCGGATCTTGTCTGACCCATAGCGCGCCATCAGGCCGACGATCAGGCTGCCGATGATGGGAATGGCACCCAGCCCGAGGCCCAGCGCATTGTCGCTGATCTCCGACGGAGTGGCGGAGAGGCGACCGAACCAGAACAGATTGGTAGCGATGGCAATGGCCCGGAGTAACAGCCATGCCCCCATCGCGCTGCCCGTTCCCACGATCACGGCCGCCGCGGCCAGCATCAGCATACGCAGATCGGCACTGTGGTCGGCGAGGCGGCGGGGCGTGGGAGGAGCGGCGAAACGTTTCATGGCGGGACCGATCGAGAGAGAAGCGATGGTTAGCCAAATATATCGCAATACGATATTTATCAATGGAGCTCGTCGCGTTAGGGATGTGCGATGGCAGCAGAGCTTTCCGACGCCGATTACGCCACGCTGGCGGAGTTCCGATTTTCCCTGCGGCAGTTTCTGGCCTTCAGTGAGAGTCGAGCGGCCGAATGTGGCCTGACCCCGCAACAGCATCAGGCACTGCTCGCGATCCGGGCCGCTCCGGTGGGTGGGGCGACGGTAGGCTATGTTGCGGACCGGCTGATCCTGAAGCCGCATAGCGCGACGGGACTGGTCGACCGGCTGATGGTATTGAACCTTGTCGAACGCAGGACATCAGCGCAGGACAAGCGCCGCGCGCTGCTTGTCCTGACTCAGGAGGCCCACGCCAAGCTTGCGCGACTGAGCACTGTGCATCGGGAGGAAATCTTGCGTCTCAAACCATTGCTCATGGGCCTGCTAGGGACGATGATGGATTGATAGGCGGTCGGACAAGATTGCCCAAGATAAGAACCGCTCATCGTTGGTCGGGCAAGTTTGACAGATAGATCGCGCTGGCTTCCTCGGACTTCGCAAGCGAGCGGACCATCTGAAGTTAGTAAGTGATAATTGGCGGCGGAATGATCGGCATGGGTCGACGGCGGGACGGCAGCAACGCGCACTTGTAGACATCAACATACCAGGTGCCTTCCACCAGAACTTACCGTTCGAATTCCATCGACGCAATTCGACCCCGTCGGGATCCTTGGCTGAACCATGGGAACCTGCCCATGAAAATCCCCTTATTCCCTCTCTGCCGCTTTCGGACGACAAAGGGGACTTCATTTGAATGAGAACACGGCAGCTGGGCGCTATTGGACGCTCAGCAGGATTGCCACAGCGACGGTTGCAATTCTGGCCATCGTCGGAGCAGGTTTCCTATTCGTCCGTCTGGCCAGTTTCTTCCTTCTGGTCTTCGCAGCTGTCGTTCTCGCCGTCGTCCTCGATGCTCTGACGCGCGCGATTTGCGCGATCTTCCCGATCGGGCGCGCACTGGCTCTCGCGGCCGCCGTAGTCCTGCTGCTTGGCATCTTCATCGGGGCTCTGGGGCTGTTCGGAGCGCAGCTCGCCAGCGAGTTCGACAGCATTCGCCAGACCCTTCCGGGCGCCGTTGACAGCCTCCAGGCATTTCTCGACCACGCCGGGCTTGGCGAGGCTGTGAACGGAGCGCTCGAGCAAGGCAAGGACATGCTCTCGAGCACACTTTCGAAGGCAGGAACCTACGTGCTCGCCTTCGGCAATGGTCTCACCAACCTCGTCCTCGTCATCTTCGCGGCGGTATTCCTCGCTGCCGACCCCTCGGTGTACCGCCGTGGCCTTCTGCTGCTCATCCCTCAAACCGCAGTCCATGTCACCGAAGCAGCTCTGAAGGATGCCGGGCATGGTCTGAACGGATGGATGAAGGGGCAGGCGGTTTCTTCGCTCGTCGTCGCTGCCCTGACTTCGGCCGGTCTCGCCCTGCTCGGGGTGCCTTCAGCCGGAGGCCTCGGCGTGATCGCCGGGCTGCTCGATGTCATCCCGATGATCGGCCCCGTGATCTCGGGCGTGCCAGCCGTGCTTCTGGCGTTCACGCAATCGCCGGTGACGGCGCTGTGGACCGTGGTCCTGTTCATCGTCATCCAGCAGCTTCAGGGGAATTTTCTGCAGCCGATGATCCAGAAGCAGGCGGTCGATGTCCCGCCTGCTGTTCTCCTCTTTGCCGTGCTGGCTACCGGGATGCTTTTCGGCGCTTTGGGTGTGGTTCTTGCCGCGCCTCTAACGATCGTCACCTTCGTGCTGGTAAAGCGGATCTACGTGGAGGCCATACTCGGCAAGGAAGTGAAGATCGAAAGAAACTGATCCCGACGCTGGCGGACTGCCTTTACCAGGCACCCTCGCCGTCTTCCTCGCGCTCCAGCGCGTCCGCATGTTCGCCGATATCCTCCAGCGCCTCGCAGTGGCGCACGGTTGACTGGGCCTCGATGTAGACGCGGCGCACTTCGGGAAATTCTTCGCGCATGCCGTCTTCCACATCCGAGACGATACGCTCCACGGTTCCGGCAAGCGTATCGTCCACGAAATCGGCCGACGCCAGAACGAGGACTTCCGATGGCCCGAAGTGCATCGTCCGCACTTCGTTGACCTGCTCGATCGGTTTGACCAGGGCAAGAATTTTGCGGAGGCGCTTTTCGATCGCAGGATCGGCGGACTGCCCGGTCATCAACACGTAGCAGCGGCGAGCAAGGCTGAGTGCGGTTACGGCAAGGATGATGCCGATCATGATCGAGGTCCAGCCATCTATGGCGGGGATGTCGAGCATCACTGCCAGCGCGATGCCGATCAGCGCCGCCGCCAGCCCGGCAAGCGCGGCTGTCTCCTCGTAGACTACGGCGAAGATTGTCGGATCGCGGTGGGTTCGAATGGTTTCCAGAAATCCCAGGCCGCGCCGGGCCGCTTCCGTTCGAACTTCGCGCAGGGCTACAAGCAGCGACGACCCCTCGAGCACGATCGCGACTAGCAGGATGAGCATATTGACCCAGGCATTATCGATGCGCGTTGGATGGAGCCCCTTCTCGGCCCCTCGATAATCGCGACCCCCGAGCCCAGGGCGAAGACTGCCACGGCAACAACGAAGCCCCAGAAATAGAGGCGCAAGCCATATCCGAAGGGATGCGACGCATCGGCGGGGCGGCTCGCATCCTTGATGCCGTAAAGAAGCAGGATCTGATTGCCGGTATCCACGAGGCTGTGGATGCCCTCCGACACCATCGCCGACGACCCGGTGTAGGCAGCTCCACAAAATTTGGCGACAGCGATACCGGCGTTGGCGGCCAGGGCGGCGTAGAGCGCTTTCTTTGAAGCATGTGCAGACATTGCGACCCTATGGGCCGCGCGTCGCGTCCTAACCAGTGCGTTCGGCAACGGGCCGAACATTGAAAAGCCCTAATGTTCGGCACTCGGGAGAGGTCTTTGCCATTGTAACAGAAGCGTCATGTCGCGCATCGACTAGGCCGCTCGCCGTTAGCCACGAAAGCGTCCACGCCCCAGACTTCGCCCGTCGCACGAAACTGCATGACGAATTTAGTGGGTGGTTGCTGCCGATCTCCACGAGGAGCCATCGACGGCACCGACTTGCGGCCTTGGGAACAATGCTGCACTCCGGTGGTGAGTTTGCAGGAAATTGGGGAGCCGAGGAGAGCAGGAATGACCGCACCACGTGAGAGCAAGACCGCCATCGGGGAGCACCAGCTTCATCCCGACACCCTGATGCTGAACTACGGCTACGACCCCTCATTGTCCGAAGGTGCGGTCAAGCCCCCGGTATTCCTGACTTCCACTTTCGTCTTCCCGACCGCCGAGGAAGGCCGGGACTTCTTCGACTATGTTGCCGGTCGCAAGGAACCGCCGCCCGGCGAAGGTCGCGGACTGGTCTACTCGCGCTTCAACCACCCCAACAGCGAGATCGTCGAGGATCGCCTGGCGGTTTACGAAGGCGCCGAAGCGGGCGTGGTCTTCTCATCGGGAATGGGCGCGATCACCACCAGCATTCTGGCGTTCGCGAGACCCGGCGACGTCATTCTGCATTCGCAGCCTCTCTATGGCGGGACCGGGACCCTTCTGTCTCGGACCTTCGCCAATCTGGGCATCCGCGCTGTTGGGTTTGCCGATGGCCTCGATGAAGGCGAAATCGTCAGCGCGGCACGTAGCGCCGCCGCCTCGGGGCGCTTGTCGGTAATACTCATCGAAACACCTGCCAATCCCACGAACAGCCTTGTCGATATCGCCCTTCTCGCAAGGGTCCGCGATCTCATCGCGCTGGAGCAGGGGCATCGCCCGCTTCTCATGTGCGACAACACCCTGCTTGGCCCGATCTTCCAGCGGCCTCTGCGGCACGGCGCCGATATTTCGCTCTATTCGCTTACCAAGTATGTCGGCGGCCACTCGGATCTGGTCGCAGGAGCCGCGCTCGGATCGGCGGCCCTCATGCGGGAAGTCAGACTACTGCGCAGCGCGATCGGCACGCAGTTGGATCCGTACAGCAGTTGGATGCTCAGCCGTTCGCTCGAAACGCTCGGGCTGCGGATGGAACGTGCGAACGTGAATGCTGCCGTGGCCGCCGCTTTTCTGCGCGACCACCCCAAGGTCGAAGGCGTGGCCTATCCCCCGTTTCATGCCGAGGGCTCACCGCAGGCGAACGTCTTTGCGGCGCAGTGCAAAGGAGCGGGATCGACTTTCGCCTTCGACATCGCAGGAGGTCAGCCGGCAGCCTTCCGGTTCCTCAATGCCCTGCAGATCTTCAAGCTCGCGGTCAGCCTGGGAGGCACGGAATCGCTGGCGAGCCACCCGGCCACGACCACCCATTCCGGCGTACCCTTGGAAATCCGGGACCGGATCGGCGTCCTGCAGTCCACGGTCCGCCTGTCCATCGGGATCGAGAACGAAAGCGATATCGTCGCGGATTTGTCTCAGGCGCTCGACCAGGCCTGAACATCGACCAGCCTGTTTCAGAATTGCACCCAAACCATGGGAAGGAAGGGCACATGACGGACTTCGTCAAAGTGACCGACGACCGCCACGTTCTGGAAATCGAGATCGACCGCCCCGGGAAGAAGAACGCGCTGACAGGCGCCATGTACGGGATCATGACGACCGCCCTCGCCGACGCCTCTCACCGAAGTGATGTTCGCGCGGTGCTCATCCATGGAACGGGCGACGCCTTTTGTGCCGGGAACGATCTGGCTGATTTCGTATCCGGCCCGGAAGGCGCCGCTGCCGCCTTCGATTTCATTCGGGCGATAGCCGTGTTCCAAAAGCCGGTCGTCGCTGCGGTCCAGGGGCTTGCCGTAGGCGTGGGAACAACCCTGCTGTTCCACTGCGATCTCGTCTACGCAACCCCGGATGCCCGGTTCATCATGCCGTTCGTCAATCTCGGGATCGTTCCGGAAGCGGGATCAAGCCTGCTGGCGCCCGCTACACTGGGGTATGCCAAGGCGGCATCAATGCTGTTGCTGGGTGAGCCGCTGGATGCGCGAGGCGCGGACAAGTCGGGGCTGATCACCGGCATCGTTCCGGCCGATGGACTTCTCGACCATGCGAGGAGCAAGGCTCGGCTTTTGACCACCAAGCCGCCGGAGGCCCTTTTTGCCACGCGGCGTCTTATGAAAGGCGATCAGGCCGCTGTGGCTGCGCGCATCGAGGAGGAAGCAGGTCTTTTCCGGGATGCCATGCAATCACCCGAGGCGCAGGAAGCCTTCGCCGCTTTCTTCGAGAAGCGCCAACCTGTCTTCGTTTCGCGAAGCTGAAACTTACCCCCGGCCCTAGTACCCACCGCCCTTCGCGTATTCGACACGGTCGCGTCCGTCAAGGTGGTGTAATTTCGGCTGTGGCCGTGGGCCATCGTCAGG